>NZ_JBQHRN010000009.1:0-94839 GCF_052066735.1 Clostridium sp. HCP1S3_C6 | reverse complement strand
AATACTGATACATTTAAAAGTTCTGCAAATTCTTTTGGTTTATAATTTTTACTCAAATATAATCACCCCTAAATATATTATATTACATTTGATTATATTTGAATATATTTTCAATAACTATTAATAATCTCCTTAAATTACATTAAGTTCATTATAACCCAAAACTTTATTAGTTTACAACTTTATAATGATAAAGTGCTAAATTGATTTATAAACTTCTTTTGTAGGGAGCACCCATATTTCACCACTTCCTGAAAATACATTAAGCATTTTAGGATTTTCTTCATCTAGGCTATTCTTTGAAATTTCTGTAGAATATTCAATGGAGCTATTTCTTAGAACAACTAAACTTCCATCTGTTTTTAAGGTATTATTTGAAAGATTACACTTGAAAATTTCATGTTCAGGAACTGGCAATTCTAAAATTACTATGCCTGATCCTAATAGTTTATATACTTTCATTGAATTTTCTATACTTTCTTGAATTTCTATACTTCCCTCTGAACATACAAAATTATCACTAGCTACCACTATTTCTTCTTCTTCTAATTCTATTAGTGCATAATTCTTAAAATCAGGTTTCAAAAATATTTCTCCAGTACCTTCATATAAGGGTTTTATTATATCTTCATCCTCTTCTAAAAGCTTTCCTGTAAAAAATTTTTTACTAAAAGTCATAGGCTTAGCTTTTTTGTTAATAACTGAAATATCCCCAAAAAAGTAACTTATTTTATTATTTTCTATAGCCACTATACTGTCTTCTAAAATTATTCTAACTTGCCTAAGCCTTATGTTTTTTTCATTTATTTCTTGAGCCTTTATTAATGAAGCAGTATTTATACCACCATCTAGTTTTTCGAATTCTAATATTTGAAATTTTGCATCATTAGTCATTTGAGCTATCATAGTAAGCTTATTAGTTGTTTCTATATTACTTTTCACCATATCCCCCCACTATTTTCTAAATACAACAATAGCCTTAAAAAGATCTCCATCAATCTTAATATAAAACTTGCCATTTTGTATTTCTGTAAAACTTTTGACTATAGCAAGCCCTAGTCCTGATCCTTCTGTATTTCTTGATTCATCGCCTCTTACAAACCTTTCTGTAATTTCGCTTTCGGAAAAATTCATTTCTGATATAGATGTATTTTTCATGATTATTTCTACTCTATCAAAATAATTGTTTATATCAACATAAACCCTGGAATTTGGCATAGAATATTTGACTGCATTTCCTATTAAATTTGCAAATATTCTGTATGTTTTTTCTCCATCTATATTTATCATTATTCTTCCTTTGGGAAAATTATTTTTTATTGTAAGATTTGCTTTTTTTAAGCTATCTTCGTATTCTATTTCTGTTTGCTTTATTAATCCTATTATATCAATATTCATTTTATTAAGCTTTATATCTCCACTTGTGGCTTTACTTACATCAAATAAATCTTCTATAAGTTCTTTTAATCTTCTTGATTTTTTTTCTATAGTATCAATATATTTTTCTTGCTCTTCTAATGTAGGGTTTCCATACTTTAAAAGATCTGTATAAGTAATTATTGATGTAAGTGGAGTTTTTAAGTCATGAGATACATTTGAAATAAGTTCAGTTTTCATTCTTTCACTATGAACTTCTTTAGAAACTGCTTTTTTAAGCCCTATCTGTATTCTTTTTAATTCTTCTTTTAGGGGATTAAATATTCCTAAATCTTCATTTATGTTAACATTTAAATTGCCCTGTGCTATATGATTTGTTGCCTGTAACAAAACTTTATATTTATTTTTTAAATCTAAAATGTAATTTCTAAGAAGTATAAATACTACTATACTATATAAAAAAGCAGCTCCAATTCCAAAATACCATATCATAGATATTGCTGACAATACAATAAAGTTTATAAATACAAGTTTAAAAACACCTTTATCTAATTTATCATTAAAATCTAAACTTGAAATATTATTAAACAATTTTTTAAAGCCATTTTTTATACTTCTTCCTAAAATAAAAATTATGGAGTTTTCTTTAAAATATTTTATGAATCCAACCTTAAATATATGTTTTATGTATGTTATTCCTGTAAAAATAAAATTATATGCAAAGAATAAAAATACAACATCACATATTCCAATTACCACTGTTGCTGACTTTTGGTTAATATTATAGCTGTTTAGTAAGTATCTATAGGCATCACCATTAATAGAAACAGTCATTGTTGTATAAAAAAGCATACATACTATAAGAGTACCAAGAATAGCAATAATACAATTAATTTCTAATGGAACATTAAAAAGCATTCTTCCCTGAGTAACTTTTTTAGAATATTTGTAAGGTACTAATATTGATATAATCATAACTGCTATAATTATTGCACCCATTATAACAATAAGATTTTCATCATTGCCACTCATTGAATATTCTTCATTTGTAATAAACTTACTTATATTGTCATTGTACTTAAGTTCTTTTTTTACTCCATAAATAAACACCATATTTTTAATAGGTTTTATTTTAATTTTATCATTTTCTGAAACGTCCTGTGGAAAATAATTATAATATTTTTCATTTACTACATTATACAAATTGTACCTATTATTAAAAAAACATCCCCAATTTCCAATATAATTATCACTTATAATATTACCATCATTACCATACTCCACTATTTCATACCAATCATAATCTTTACTTAATTCTTGGATATTATTTTCTTTATAATAATTATACATATCATCTTGACAGTTACTTAGTATCTTATTGTAATTTTCGTCTAAAACAGTATAATCTATATTTTTGTAGTTTTTAGTTATATTCTTTTCCCATGAATCTATACTACTTTTTAATTCTTCTTCAGCCTGTTTGTTATATTCAGAATTAGATGAATATGATTCTATAAAAATATCTGAGTAATTGTTTATTTCAGGATTTTGCTCCATAACACATTTTTTATATAAAACATTAGAATATTCATTTAATATTCCAATATTTGATATGTTATATGAATATATTTCTGTATTATCCTTCTTTAAAATCTGCTTTATACTACCATAACCTGAGAATGTAACAATAGCTAATACAATTACTATTATTCCTGCTAGTAAATTTCTTAAATAACTATAATCATTTTCAGGTTCTAAATCATTTTTAAATTCTTTCGATTTTATATCCAATGCCCCACACCACCTTTAAATACTTTGGTTTCTTAGCATCAACCTCTATTTTTTCTCTTATATGGCGCACATGCACCATTACAGTATCTGTATTTATAGCTTCTTCATTCCATACCTTTTCATATATTTCATCAGCTGAAAAAACTCTTCCAGGGTTCTCCATAAGAAGTTTCAATATTTTAAATTCGATTGGTGTTATTTTTATTGGATTTCCATCTACTATAACTTCTTTTGTTACAAGATTAAGTTCTAAACCTCCAACAGATATTAATTCACTATTATTGTCCTCTCTAATGCCATTTTTCAAATTTAGAAATTTAGCATATCTTCTTATATGAGAATTAACTCTTGCGATTAATTCCATTGGATTAAATGGTTTTGTAACATAATCGTCTGCTCCAATATTAAGCCCAGTAATCTTGTCAATTTCTTCTGACTTAGCAGTAAGCATTATAACTGGAAATTCATATTTTTTTCTAAGTTCCATAACCATTTTGTCGCCACTCATTAAAGGCATCATAATGTCAACTAATGCTAGATGTATCTCTTCTTTTTCTATAATTTCTAAACCTTCTATTCCGTTTGAAGCCTTTAATACTCTATATCCTTGATTTTTCAAATATATCTCTAAAGCATCAGCTATCTCTTTTTCATCCTCTACTATTAGAACATTATACACATTCACTTTTCTGTCTCCTTAATATAAATTTTATAATTACTATAATATCATATATTCTTTCTTTTAAATAAATTATAAATTAAGCATATTAAGAATTAATTTATGTATTTCTTAAAAATTTCTAAATTTAATTAATTATTATATAATCTAATTAATTAAGAATTTAACAAAAAAGCCTGGTGCAAAAACATTTAGTTTAGCACCAGACTTACAAAAAACAATATTAATATTCTTTAGCCTTTTCTTCTCCATTAAGAACTCTTATTGCACCTTGAGCTAAAGCAAGAAGCTCATCTTCTCCACCATAAACCTTAAAGTCTGCAATCCATCCAGTTCTTTCTTTTAATGCATTATCAACAACATCAGAATAAGCAATTCCACCTGTTAAGATAATTTTATCAACCTTTCCTTTAAGAACAGTTGCCATAGCTCCAATATCCTTAGCTACTTGATATATAAATGCATCAAAAATTTCTTTAGCTTTTTTATCTCCATCAGCCATAAGCTTTAATACATCTCTCATATCATTAGTATGTGCATAAGCATTTAATCCACCATTACCAACTAATTTGCTGAAAACTTCTTTTTCTGTGTATTTGCCACTAAAACACATTTTAACTAAATCACCTGCTGGAACTCCTCCAGCTCTTTCTGGTGAAAATGCTCCATCACCATCTAATGCATTATTAACATCAACAACCTTACCATGATCATGAGCACCAACAGAAACTCCTCCACCCATGTGTACTACAATAAGGTTTAAATTTTCATATCCCTTTCCAGATTCTTTTCCATATCTCTTAGCAACAGCTTTTTGATTTAATGCATGGAATTTACTCTTTCTTGGAATTTCTGGCATTCCTGAATATCTTGCAATATTAGTTAATTCATCAACAACAACTGGATCTACTATAAATGATGGTACATTTAATTCATCTCCAATTTCCTTTGCAAGTATTCCACCTAAGTTTGAAGCATGTTGTCCTTGTACTCCAACTTTTAAATCTTCTACTAATTTATCTGATACAGCATATGTTCCACCAGGAATTGGTTTAAGCATTCCACCTCTACCTACTACAACATCTAATGTATTTATATCAAAATTCTTTTCCTTTAATACATTTAAGATAACTTCTTTTCTAAATTGTCTTTGATCATATATTGTTGCATATTTAGCAATTTCTTCAGTTGAATGTCTTAAAGTTTCTTCTAAAATTTCTTTTTCGTCTTCATATACTCCTATTTTTGTAGAAGTAGAACCTGGGTTTATTATTAATATTTTATAAGCCATAATATAAATCCTCCAAAATTAAATACTTATTATTTTCTTGCTTCAGCAACCACTGCAGCTAATGCTAATGAGTTAACCTTTGTTTCAAAGCTATCTGCTCTTGATGTTAAAATAACTGGTGCAGATGTTCCAACTAATATACCACCATTTCTAGAATCTGTAGTCTTAGTTAAGCACTTGTACATAATATTACCTGCATCAATATTTGGAAGCATTATTATATCTGCTTTTCCTGCAACTTCATTATTCTTGATTCCCTTATGCTTAGCAGCTTCTTCTGATAATGCAATATCAAGAGAGAATGGTCCATCAACTACGCAACCTTTTATTTGACCTCTATCACTCATTTTAGATAAAAGTGCAGCATCTAATGTTGCAGGCATATTAGGGTTTACAACTTCAACAGCACATACTGGTGCAACTTTAGGGCATTCAATACCACATGCTTTAGCAACAGTTACTGCATTGTTTATTATTTGAACTTTTTCTTTTAATTCAGGATAAGTATTAAAAGCAACATCTGTTAAGAATATTAATCTGTCAATCTTTTCTATGTCAAATACAGCAACGTGAGACATAACCTTTCCTGTTCTTAAACCTACTTCCTTGTTTAATACACTTCTTAAAAATGTAGCTGTGTCAACTAATCCTTTCATTAACATATCAGCTTTTCTGTCATGTACTAATTCAACAGCTTTTAATGCAGCTTTCTTAGTATCTGGTTCATGAACTATTTCATAATCAGATAAGTTCATTCCAATTCCTTTTGCAACTTCAGCTATTTTAGCTTCATCACCAACAAGTATAGCATCAGCTATTCCTCTTTCCTTAGCTTCTCTAATAGCTTCTAAAACTGGTTCATCCTGTGCAACTGCAACTGCAACTTTCTTTCTTCTACATTCCTTTACTTTTGATAATAAGTCATCAAAACTCTTACTCATCCTTTAAGCACCTCTTAAAAATTTATTTTATTTAATAGTTGTTAAATTTATAACAAATATAATTATATTTATCGCATTACTTCCTTATTATTGTAACAGAATTATCACTAATAAAAGTATTTTTCAGAATATTCTATACAATTTAATTATACATAAAATTTAAATATATTAAAATATAATTTTAAGGTCTTGCATATTTTTTCATAATACTTTCTGCAACCTTTATTCCATCTACAGCAGCTGATATTATACCTCCAGCAAAACCAGCTCCTTCTCCTGTTGGATAAAGACCAGATGCACTTATACTTTCTAGTTCTCTAGTTCTAGTTATTTTTACTGGTGCAGATGTTCTTGTTTCAACACCTGTAAGTACTGCATCATCCATTCCATAGCCTTTAATTTTTTGATCAAACTTTTGTATTCCTTCTTTTAACGCAAAACATACAGACTGTGGTAAACATTCTTTTAATTCTTTAAATTCATATCCAGGTTTATAGGATGGTTTAACACATCCAAGCTTATTTGACTTTCTATCGTGCATGAAATCTCCTAAAAGCTGAACAGGTGCTACATAATTACCACCACCTAGATTATATGCAAGTTCTTCATACTTTCTTTGAAATTCCATTCCCTTAATAGGTGTACTACCATCAAAATCCTTTTCTGATACTGTAACAACTAAAGCTGAATTTGAATTTTCATCATTTCTTGAATGATAACTCATTCCATTAGTTACAAGTCTATTTTTTTCAGATGCTGCACCCACTACAACTCCACCAGGGCACATACAAAATGAATATATACCTCTTTTTAGTTCTTGAGACTGATATGCAAGATTATAGCTAGCTGCCTTAAGCCTAGGATGATCTGCAAATTTGCCATATTGGCTTTCATTTATAAATCCACGTAAATGTTCTATTCGTACACCAATTGCAAAATCTTTTGGTTCCATAAATATACTATTTGAAAGAAGCATTTCATATGTATCTCTTGAACTATGTCCTATAGCAAGTATTAGTGTTTCGCAAGGTATCTTGTTATTATTTATACTTATTTCTTTTATTTTTCCATCCTTTATATAAATATTATCAAGCTTTGAATTAAAATAAACTTCACCACCTAAAGCTTTTATTTTTTCTCTTATATTTTTCACCACATCTTTTAATATATCTGTTCCCACATGAGGCTTTCCCTCATATATTATTTCTTTAGGTGCACCTTCTTTTACTAATTCCTTCAATACATAAGAACATCTTTTATCTTTTATTCTTGTTGTAAGTTTTCCATCAGAAAAAGCTCCAGCTCCACCTTCTCCAAATTGAACATTAGATTCTGGATTTAAATCTGATATACCATTCCAAAAATCCTGTACTGTTTTTGTCCTTGAATCTACATCTTGACCTCTTTCAAAAACAATTGGCCTATAACCATTTTGTGCAAGAGACAACGCAGCAAAAAGACCTGCAGGCCCAAGTCCAATAACTATAGGCCTAACATTAATCTTTTCCTTTCCAAAAACAAATTCTTCTTTATTATTGTCTTTTTCTAAAAATACATCTTTATCCTTTATCTTTGATAATACTTTCTTTTCATCACATAAATTAACTTCTACAGAATAATTAAACTTTATATTATCCTTTTTTCTTGCATCAATACTTTCTCTTAATATTTTAAAACTATTTATAGAATCCTTAGAAATTCTAAGTTTTTTGCAAATCTTTGTTTTTATATCACTTAAAGGTTCATCTAACTCTAAATTAATATTGTTAATTTTTAATGTCATAAGGGCCTCCTTTGTAAAAATATCACGTTAACTTATTGCTTTAACTTTCACAGAAATTTTTCCAGAATTAGAAACAATAGATGCATTATTTGATGTATTTAACTTAGCTGTCCAAGTAATATCATAATCACCTTCTGCAGATATTTCTTCTAATGATGCTGTAACTGAAATATTGCTACTAGTTATATTTTGAATTTCATCCTCAGTTCCTGAAATTACTATATCACATGTATTTTGCATTTCATATTTAAATTTTGATGTATCCATTCCTACAAAGTTTATCTTTACTCCATAAATAGTCTTATTTACTATTTTAGAATCTTTTATGTTAAGTGTTACTGTTACTTTATTGCTGCCATTTTGTATAGTTATGCCTTCTGGTATTTCTAATTGCGCTTCAATCTTTTGGCTTGCATTTATATTGTCTAAATTTATTTCAGAAGTATTTATAAAGTTAACTTTGTCTATTTTATCAGTATTACCACTTATGGTAATTTTACTTAAAGAAAGTTCACTACTTTGAAGGGTTAATCCTTCTTTTAAATTTCCAACAAAAGCTGCCTTAATTGGTACTTCTTTGCCTTTAACTACTTCTATTTCAAGGGTTGCAGAAGACTCACTTAATTCTAAATCATTAATCTCATTGCCCTTATCATCTAAAATTACTATATCATAATCCTGCTTTATATTTTGAGATACATTATCTATTTTTCCCTTTATTACAGCCTTACTAGCCTTTTCTACTAATGATTTTGGTCCTGATATATTAATAGATAAAGGTTCTATACTTAATGATTTTTCAGAAAAACCACTTTGATAATTTACGTCCACCATTGATTCAAGATTAATTTCTTTTTCAACACATGCTTCTATTTTTACTTTTACTGCAAGGGATTTTGTATTTTTAATATTTATTCCTTCAGGATAATCAACAACTTCTACTGGTATTGTATTTTCTCCTTGCTTTAGTGCATATTGTGATAAATCTACCTTTAACTTAAAATCATCTTTTGTAATTGTATATATCTGATTTGAAGGTCCTGATATATTAACATCGACAGTGTATTCTTCATCATCTACTAAAGATAAATTAGAATTTGTTAATGATTCAACATTAACAAATTCAACTGGAACATTTTTTATTGTAGATTCCTTTACTGGATTTTCCACATTATTTATGTATAACCATAAAGCAAAGGATAAAATAACACACACTAATTGTACTATGATTTTTTTATTTGATTTTTTATCCATAGTTTCACCTTTTCCTCTAATGACTTAACTTTTTTCGAATCTCTATTATCCATTATTCTTGTTAGTATATTTTTCAATTTTTGCTTATCGTAATTTCTTGTAAGTTTTCCATTAACAGCAAGTGATATGACTCCTGTTTCCTCTGATACAATTATAACAAGTGCATCTGAATTTTCTGAGATTCCAAGACCTGCTCTATGTCTTGTTCCAAGTTTTTTGTTTATTTTTGTGTTATTTGTTAAAGGCAACACACACCCCGATGCATGTATTCTTCCTTTTCTTATTATAGTTGCACCATCATGAAGGGGAGTATTTACAACAAAAATATTTTCTAATAAACTAGCAGATACCTTTGCATCAATAATTGTACCTGTACTAAGAATATCTGAAAGTCCAGTTCCCTGTTCCATTACAATCAAGGCTCCTGTCTTAGTTGCTGCTAAATTATCAACTGCTGTAGTAATTTCCTCTATAACTTCATTTCTGTTTTCTATTGGACGAGAAGAATGAATATCCTCAAAGGCA
Source organism: Clostridium sp. HCP1S3_C6 (assembly GCF_052066735.1). Classification (NCBI taxonomy): domain Bacteria; kingdom Bacillati; phylum Bacillota; class Clostridia; order Eubacteriales; family Clostridiaceae; genus Clostridium; species Clostridium sp. HCP1S3_C6. Next base: position 85,198 of record NZ_JBQHRN010000009.1, on the reverse strand, counting down.
CTTCTTCCTAAGTGTTCTAATGCCCTTCTTATTTCTGGCTGAAAGATAATAACCACAGAAAGTACTCCTATTGTAAGAGTCTTATTTAGTATAAAATTAAGCATATTTAACTTTAATATATCACTAATAGGAATTAATATAACTATTAAAACAAGACCTTTTAATAATTGTTCAGCTCTTGTTTCTTCTATAAGAACATATGCTTTATAAAAAATAAATGAAACAACTAAAATATCAAGAATAGAATTTATAGACATATTCTTTAATATATTAACTGTTAATTTATAAAAATTTTCCATCTTGAACCTCCTTCTCATCTAATTTTACTAACAATAATTATTAATAATTATATTATACCCCAAACACTTGAAAGTTTTAATTACAACTCTTAACTTTTTATTAATTTTCAATAAAGTTAATATACTTTAATAAAAGATATTATAATAAAAAACTTTTAATAATATACTCTAATAAATAATTTTTATATTTAAGGAGCATACTTTATGAATTTTGAAAAAATTAAAATAAATAAAACTTCATTTTTCATCTTCTTATTATCCTTTATTATTTTTTTATCCTATTTGATTATTTATAAATTGTCACCTGATAATAAAGATTTGAAAAACTTAAATGATATATGTAAAGTCATAGAAAAAAGTAACTATAATTTAAAAGATGCCATTAAAGACAATACTATTGATATTTCATGTGCAAACAATATTTTATGTGATAATCTTGTAATTTTAAATAGCTCTTTAGATGATTTAAATAGATTATCCTTAGAATCTTCAACTAACGATGATTTAAAAAATCAATTAACAGATACATTAAAATCAAATATAAAACTATTTGAACTAGCAAAAGAAATACTATCAAATGATTCTTCTAAAGACATCAGAAAAATCTTTAATGAATATAAATTAGAATTAGATGCTTTAAAAGAAAAATATGAGTCTTTAAAAAATTCCAAACTAAAAATTACTTTTCCAACAAAAGCAACTGATTTTTTTGATTGTGTAACTAATTATGCTAATACACTAATAAAAATTTCCAGAGATACTGATATATCTTTTGAACAAAAAAGATTATTTTGCCTTACTTTAAAAAAAACAATTGATTCCTTAGATTGTATATCAGATAATTTAGAACCAGTCATTACTGATATATATGCAAATAATAGATCTTTAGATTCATTAGCAAGTGACATTCAAAATAAAAAAAGCACATTAAATACAATAAAAAATGAAAGTTTTAAACTATCTATTCCAGAAGATTGCACTAAATATTATGAAAAACTCCAAGAAACTATAAATTCTTATGACAGTTATATATCTTCTCTTAGCAGTGCGTTTCTTATTCATAAGGCCTCCGTTAATAAATTTGACATGAGTGACATAAATTCAAATTATAAGGATGCTCTATCCAAATATAACGACTATAAAAATGTTTTTGCAGAATTTAAAGAAGATATAAATAGTATAACTTAATAAAATTTTATGTATAAAATAATTAATTGGTGGCACACTATTCTTTGACTGGGTTATAAAAGGAGGTTTTTTATGAAAAAAGTTTTTTTATTTTTCTTAACCCTTTCAATGATTTTTTCTGTTCCTTATACAGCCAATTGTAAAGAAATAGATATATTTAATAAGGATTATCCTTCCTTTACTAAATTTTCTTTTTCTAAAAGTACAAATGAATTAAACAATGAAGGTGAATATATAGAAGTATTTAATTATAATGAAAAAAAATTGTTAATAACCCAGTCAGATATAGACTTAATGGCAAAATTAGTATATGCAGAAAGTAGGGGTGAACCCTTTGATGGTAAGGTAGGTGTTGTTTCTGTAGTTCTTAACAGAGTGTTAGATGATAGTTTTCCCAATAGCATAAAGGACGTTATTTTTGAACCTAATGCTTTTTCATGTGTTAAAAACAAAAATATAAATGCATATCCTGATGAAAGTTGCTACAACGCTGTTTATTCTGCAATAAAAGGCAACGACCCTACTAATAAGGCTTTATTTTTCTATAATCCTAATTTAGCAACATCATCATGGATGATAAATACAGAAAAGCATAATAAAATTTCTATTGGTAATCATGTATTTTTCAGCAAATAATATATAAAAGTAAAAAAGGCAAATTTTTATTTTTGCCTTTTTTACTACCTTTTTCTACCCATTTAAATTTTACACCATAGTATAAAACCCATAAATCATAATACCTCATATACTCAATAAACATATCTTTTAAAATTAAACTAAAAATAGTCCTCATATTATTCTCAATACACAAGTAACATTTAGCATTATTAAAAGTTATTTTCTTAAGTACGAATACATAATATTCCAAATAGCATTTTTTGTCAATTGTTTTTAAGTTCTTTAGCAGAAGATTAACAATTTATTAATATTTTACCTTATTTTTTCTCCTTTACAAAAAACATTATCTATTTCTAAGGTTTCTTTATTTACAATAACAAAATCCGCATCATATCCCTGTTTTATATAGCCCTTAAATTCTAATTTTAATCTATCTGCAACATTAGAAGTTATGACTTTTATAACATCTTGAAGTTTAAATTTTTTATTTTTAACACACTTAATCACCTCTTCATATAAAGAAAACACACTACACCTTCCAACTTCAAGTAGTGTACCATCTTCATTAAATGATGGTATACTTCCATTACCGTCTGATGAAAAAGTAATATTTTCTATAGGCATGCCTTTTTTCAGATATATTTCAAGGGCATCACTTGCAAAAATTTCTTCATCTGTAAGGTTATTTATATCAGCACTTGTAGTAAGATCAATATATCCTCCAGCCTTTACATATTTTAGTCCTTCATAAAACAATGTTCTATTTCTGTTTATATGGGTTGGTAGAATATTTTCAAAGGGGATATCTGTTTCATCAATAGTTTTAAAAAGTAAATCTAATTTACCTTTGCCATCGCCAACATGTACATTACATATTCCAGCCTTTTTAGATAATAACCCTGCAACTCTTGTATCTGAAATACATCTAACAAATTCATTAAATGAAGGATTAGAACTTCTATTGTCAGAAATTGCAATTTCTCCAGTTCCAATAATATTATCAATCATCATTAAATCACTTTGAATATCTGAAGTTAATGTTGAAACAGGTATATGATATGATCCTGTATAAACATAACAATTTAGCCCTTCTTCCCTTAAAGCTTTTGATTTTGCTACAAGCCCTTTCATAGATCTTCCTATGCCATCTGTTCCAAGGCACCCTACAACAGTTGTTATACCAGCTTCTGATAATTCCTTAAAAGTTATTTCTGGTGTTCTTGTAGCAAATCCTCCTTCACCACCACCACCTAATATATGAACATGTGAGTCAATAAATCCTGGCAAAAGAATTTTCCCAGTTCCATCTATTTCATTAATATTAATATCTTTAGAATTTAAATCAAGATTATTATAAAGACCTTCTATTTTACCAAAGGCAAATAAAAGGTCTTTTTTTCCTAAATATTCTGGATTGTATATTTCTATATTTCTTATAATGTTTAACAAAATATCACACCCTAATATTAATTAAGTAGACTTTTGATATTTTCATTATTATACATAGATTCTGAATGGTTATTATTAAGCTCATTTGCATACATTTTAGCCTTAGATAAATCTTCACTTTTGTATAACATAGCTAAACCATATAAGACTTCACCAATATAATCACCATTTTTATATTTATTATAATATTCTTCATAAAGCTTAATAGCTTGATTATTATTTCCTTTTTTATCATTTATAGCACCATCAAAGAATAAAACCTCTGATGCAAGATAAGTTGTTTGTGAATATTTATACGCCTTTTCTATTTGTATAAGGGCATTATCATAATCCTTTGTATTATAATATTTCATAGCACTATTATAAAAATATTCACAGCCTTCCTTAATTAAAAGTTCTTGTGCTATTTTAGTAACAGCTTGCTCCTTACCTGATAGTTCATTAATATTAAGCTTATTAACTAAATTATAAAGTTCATCATAATTTTTAGAATCAATGCAACTTTGAATTTTCTCTACGTCTACCTTAATATTATTATCCCCATTTTCATCCTCATTATTCTTAGAATTTGTTACCTCTTCCTGTTCACTTTCAATATTTTCTTCATTACTAATTAAATTCTCATTTTCATTATTGTTAGTAGACAAAACATCTGTATCATTTGAATTAATAAATTTATTGATTATTTTATATCCACCAAATAATACTACAAAAATTGCCACAGCACATACTAAACCCATCAAAACTTTCATGGTATTTTCTGATGTACTCTTTAAAATTTCTAGTTTAGAATCAGAATATTTTTCAAATTCCTTTGCAATTTTCTTCCCTTGAGGATTATTCTTATCTATTGATAATGCCTTTGTTAAAGAAACTCCAGCATTTTCATAATCACCTTTTCTTAAATAGCATACTGAAAGCGCTAAATTTACTTTTATTGCATTAAAGTCACTTTCCTTACACATATTAAGTTTCTTTTCAGCCTCATTAATTGAAAGTCTAGTTAAAAGTACTTCTGCTTCTTTATATAATTTAATTTTATCTTTATCTCTTTTGCTATCTTCAATATAGTTTTTTGCAATGTCATCATCATTAAAATCAGCATTAATTTTCCATGTTGCTACTGCTCCTTTAAGATCTCCTTTTAAATACAATAAAAGACCTTTAAGGTTCAATGCTGCTGAATTTTTCAAATCCTCTGCAATGCTTTCTTCACATTTCTTTAAAGCTTTATCTATTTCGCCATTCTGATAAAATTTTGTTGCCATAATATATTTTTTATTCTTATTTCTCTTTTTACTCATATTCACCCTTGTCCTATAATTATTATCTTTGATACATTTATATTTATTATGCAATAATATTAATATTTTATCAATAATTTCTTTACTTTTTTTACCATATACTTTTTATAATTGCAACTTCTATGATATAATTATATAGTAACTTAAAAAAGAGAGGTTTATTTATGAAAGATTATATAATAATAGTTGATTCTGCTTCAGATATACCAAAAAATTTGCGCCATGAATATAATATTGAAGTTTTAGGTTTAAAATGTATTTTAAATAACAAGGAATATATAGAAGATGATAATATGGAACTTTCTTATGATGAATTTTATAAAGCTATACGTGAAGGTGCCATGCCTACTACATCTCAAGTTAATTTAAATACTTATTACGAAGTTTTTGAAAAACATGCAAAGGAAGGCAAAACAGTAATATATCCTGCTTTTTCTTCAGCCTTAAGCGGTTGCTATAATGCATCTCTTTTAGCAAGAGAAGATGTCTTAGAAAAATATCCAGAAGCTGATATAAGAATTTTTGACACAAAATGTGCATCCCTTGGATATGGCCTTTTAATTATAAAGGCTATGGAATATGCCAAAAAAGGAGCTTCCTGTGATGAAGTTTATAACTTTTTAACAGAAACTGCACCTAATATAAATCATATTGTTTTACTTGATGATTTATCATACTTAAAAAGAGGTGGAAGATTATCAGGAACTGCTGCTGTACTTGGAAGCCTTCTTATGATAAAACCCCTTGTCAAAATGAATGAAAATGGTGAGCTTATAAATTACTCAAAAGTTAAAGGAAGAAAAAAAGGTATTAACACACTTTTTGAAGAATTTGAAAATAAAGCAGTTGACATAAATAATCAAAAGGTTGTTGCAATATGTCACTCTGATTGTTTAGATGATGCTCAAAAACTTGCAAAAATGATTACAGACAAATACAATTTAAAGGTAATAATAGGATCTATAGGTTGCGTAATTGGAAGTCATACAGGTGCTTCTACTATGGCATTATTTTTTGTGGGTAACGGAAGATAGTAAAAGGTTGCATTAATTTGCAACCTTTTTTATAAATCATCAATTAAAGTTGATGCTTTTGCATAAGCAGTTGATTTTGCTTCAAAAAAATCAGTTTTTACAAGATTAGCATCACCAAATATATCTACCCATTTTGCAGGATTTTCATCTGAAATATCATAAAGTTTTGGCAAACCTATAGCACTTAGTCTTAAATTTCCTAAATACTTTATATAATCTTCTATAAGCTTTTTGTTTATTCCTTGAATGTTATCGCCTATAACATAGTGTCCCCATTCTATTTCATTTTCAACTCCCTGTTTCATCATAGATATAAGTTCATTTTTCATATTATCTGTAAAAAGCTCTGGCTCTTCATTTTGTAATTCTTTAATAATATTTCTAAAAAGCCAAAGATGAGTATTTTCATCTCTATTTATATATCTAATCTCCTGTGCAGAACCTGGCATTTTACCATTACGCTCTAAATTATAGAAAAACATAAATCCAGAATAAAAATATATACCTTCTAAAATGTAATTTGCCATTATAGTTTTTAATAAATTCTTTTTAGTTGGATTATTAATGAAATTATTATATAAATCGCCTATAAATTTATTTCTTTGAAGCAAAATTTTATCATCACGCCACTGATATAAAATATTATTTCTTTCTTCAGGTGAACATATACTGTCAAGCATATAACTGTAACTTTGAGAGTGTACTGCTTCCTGAAATGCTTGAATAGTAAGACATAAATTAACTTCACTTGCTGTTATATAGTTAGAAATATTTCCAATATTAGCAGTTTGAACCGAATCTAGAAATATAAGAAATGATAATATTTTATCATAAGCTGTTTTTTCTTCTTTTGATAATTTATTATAATCTTTTAAATCCTGTGACAAATTAATTTCTTCAGGAATCCAGAAATTATTCATTCCCTGCCTATACCAATCACTTACCCATGAATATTTCATATTGTTAAAATCATTAAGATTTGTTGTATTTCCATTAATCATTCTTCTTTTATTTACTTCAACATCACCATTTTCATTAAAGAGTGGTTTTCTTTTTATGTCCATATAATACCTCCTATGACGAACAACTATCACATTCATTTACTGTAAGTGATTTGCTTCTAACATAATATATTGATTTAACATTGCTTTTACATGCTTTTATATAAAGATTCATTATTTGCCTCATGGTATACTCAGTAGTTATATAAAGATTAAAAGATTGTCCTTGATCTATATGCCTTTGTCTTATACCATTTATTTCAACACATAGTGACTGATCAATATTATATGCTGAATTGTAATACCAAAAATTTTCAAAAGAAAGATTAGGTGCTGTTTTAGGAATTATACTTCCTTTCTTCTCTTCAAGATAAAATCTTGACATAATTGGATCAATACCTTCACTTGTTCCAGCAATAGTAGCTGTAGATCCATTTGGTGCTACCGCCATTAAATAGCCATTTCTCATACCATATTTTTTTACATCTTCACTAAGCTTTTGCCACTTTTTAGAATTATAGTTTCTAAACTTAAAATAATCACCATTTTCCCAATCTGATCCTTCAAATTCGTTATACTTTCCTTTTTCTTTTGCTATATTCATACTTGCTTTAATAGCATAATAATTTATTTTTTCATATACTTTATCTGCAAAATTTTTATGTGATTCTGCATTCCAATGTATTTTATTATTTGCAAGCATATGATGATAGCCACTTGTTCCAAGTCCAATACCTCTATATCTTTTATTAGTCACCTCTGCATAAGGAACAGAATAGTAATTTAAATCAATAACATTATCCATAGCTCTAATTTGTGTTTCAATAATATAGTCTAATTCTTCATCATCTAATACATTTATATTTCCCAAAACTATAGATGATAAATTACACACAACAAAATCTCCCGCTTTTGTTTTTTCTATTATTATTTTATCTCCGTTTTCATCTAAAACTTCATTTTGCATTATTTCAATTGAGCTCATATTTTGCATTATTTCAGTACATAAATTAGATGAATAAATCATACCTTTATGTTTATTAGGATTCATTTTATTTGCTACATCTCTATAAAAAGCAAATGGAGTTCCTGTTTCTGCTGCACTTTTTATTATTAATCTTACTATATCTCGTATTGTTATAGTCCTTTTTTCTATTCTTTCATCATTAACACAATCGTAATATCTCTTTTCCCATTCTGAGCCATAATAATCTTCTAAAGAATATCCCTTTATAAGCTTTATTTCATGGGGACACATCATATACCATATAGCATCTAAATTTTCTTCTGCAAGCTTCCAAAATAAATCCGGATAACATATTCCAGGAAATACATCATGGGCCTTCTTTCTATCATCACCATTATTAGTTCTTATTTGAAGAAATTCAGGAACATCTTTATGCCATGCATCAAGCCATATAGCAACAGATCCGCTTCTTACTCCAAGTTGATCTACAGCAATTGCAGTATCATTAAATAATTTTACCCATGGAATTATACCTCCAGATGCTCCCTTAAATCCTCTTATTGGAGAACCTAAAGCTCTTACCTTTCCTATATATATTCCCATGCCTCCACCAAATTTAGACACCTTCGCAAAATTATCTAATGACTTATATATACCATTTAAACTATCTGAAACAGTATCTATAAAACAAGAACTTAATTGATAAAATGGCTTTCTTGCATTTGAAATTGTAGGTGTAGCCATAGTAGCCTTAAGAGAGCTTAATACATCATAAAACCTTTTAGCCCACATTACCCTTTTGTGCTTCTTTTCTGGAATTGCAAGATGCATTGCTATTCCCATGAACATTTGCTGAGGAAGTTCTAAAATCTCTCTATTGTAATTTTGAACTAGGTATCTATCCTTTAGAAGTTTTATACCACTATATGTAAAAATAAAGTCTCTTTCTGGTTTTAACTCTTTTTCAAGCTCTAATATATCTTCTTTTGTATAGTTTTTTAATATGTATTCACCATACAACCCCTGACTTGTTAAATCTTGTATAAAACCATAAAAATTTTCATATAAATTTTGATCTTTTGGCAAGTTTCTATTTTTTCTAACATCACTATATAAATTATGCACAAATAATTTTGATGAAACATATTGCCATTTTGGTTCTTCAGCAGTTGTTAATTCTAATGCAACTTGTATAACTGCATTAATAAGTTCTGCTTCAGTCATATTATTTCGTACAATATGGTCTGCTTCTTTTATTAATTTTTCCTTAATATAAATTCCTTCATTATCCTTAATAGCTTCTATTCCAATATTACATATTTTATCTAAAGCATTCATAAATATCCTCCACAACATATAGTATATTCTAAGCTTTAAAATGCATATAAATACAACATTTAGTTTTGTACTAATAAGTATATTATATTTTTTATTATAAAACAATATATTTTAAGGAACAATATCAGTTAATTAATTATTATTATCCATTAGTTTTCTTCTAATGGTAAATAAATATATATTTTAAACATATCTCCTTCCCTTTTTATTCTTATATCACCCTGGTGTAATTCTACTATGCTCTTTGTAATTGCAAGGCCTAATCCTGATCCCTCTACTTTTGAATTTCTAGATTTATCACCTCTTGCAAATCTTTCAAAGATTTCATCATTATCAAAATCCATATAATAATTAGCTATATTTTTAAATGATATTTCTATCATTTTATTTTTACAATTTACTTCAATATATATGCGCGTATTTTTTAAAGAATACTTTAAAGCATTAATAACTACATTTTCAATTGCTCTAGATATCATCTTTCCATCTAGCATCATGTATATTTCTTCTTTAAAACTTTCTACATTAAAATTAATATTTTTTTCTTCATATAAACAAGAATATTCACCTATAGCCTGGTGAATTAAAGACATAATATCAATTCTTTCTTTATGCAATTCAATTTTTCCACTATTTATTTTAGACATTTCAAATAAATCATCAATTAAAACCTTAAGTTTTTTAGATTTTGAATCTAATATTTTTAAATATTCCTCTCTCTCTTCTTCAGTTATAGCTTTATCACTTAATATATTTACATAATTAATTATTGATGTAAGTGGAGTTCTAAGATCATGTGACACATTTGATATAAGTTCTGTTTTTAATCTCTCATTTTTTAATGTTTCATCTACTGCATTTTCATAACCAATTTTAATGGCAGAAATATTTTCTATTAATTGTACAACTTCATCACTTGTTTGAGAATTAATATCTTCCTTCAAACTGGAGCTTTCTATATTTGGAATTTTTTCATTAACTTTACTAATTTCAATATTCTTTTTTATAACATAAATAACAGCTATTGTTGGAACAATAAGTACAATTAGTATTCCCTTAATTGGATAAAGATAAAAGAATCTTGATAAAATATTATTACTAGAACTTTTCATTGCAATTACATAAAGATATATAATAAAAATAATTGTGTCTATAAGTATAACATTAAAGAGCATTTTCTTTGTATGCTTAAATTTAAGTCCATTTTTCCAAACATAAATAAAACTAAAAAGAAAATTTCCTCTTATCACTATATTTTTTTTATATTTAAAAAGGACTACAATAATTTTTACAAAAATTACGGCTGCTACCAAAGAAAATATAATTTCATACGTACGATACCAATCTTCACCCTTATAACCAAAAAACTCATTAGAATACTTCATATCTTCTGTAACATTAAAAATTAAGCACAGTATAAAAATAACCAAGTAAATTATTTCAATAAGCCATATATTATTAAAATACTTGTGTATTTTATCCATCAATTTTGTAGCCAATTCCCCACACCACCTTAATATACTCAGGTTCCTTAGTATTAAGTTCTATTTTTTCTCTTATTCTTCTAATATGTACTGTTACTGTATTTTCACTTTTATAAAAAGGTTCTTCCCATACATTTTCATAAATTTCTTTAATTGAAAAAATTCTTCCTGGATTGCTTACAAAAAGATGTAATATTTTATATTCTGTAGCTGTAACTTTAACATTTTCGCCTCTTACTGTTACTTTTTTATTAAAAGTATCTATAACAAGATCTCTTATTCTAATACATTCCTTATTTTCTACCTCTAATGGCTTTTCATATCTTCTAAGTTGTGATTTTACTCTTGCTACTAATTCTAAATGGTTGAAAGGCTTAGTAACATAATCATCAGCCCCCACATTAAGACCTAATATTTTATCTGAATCTTCACCTTTTGCAGAAAGCATTATTATAGGTATATTTTTACTTTCTCTTATTTTTAAACAAGTTCTTATTCCATCTAATCTTGGCATCATAATATCTAATAATATTAAATGTATTTGCCTTGATTCTAAAATTTCTAAAGCCTCTATACCATCAGAAGCTTGAATAACTTTAAGTCCTTCTCCCCTTAAGTAGATCTCTATAGCATCTCTTATTTCCTTTTCATCATCAACTATCAAAATATTATACATACAAATCTACCTCTCTTTTGCTAATAATAAAAATAGGCTATTTCAAAATAAATTACTAATTTTGAAATAGCCTTATAAATAATTTTTTGCTACATTAATAGACATAATTATTACTACGAATATTAGTGCAATAAAATGTATTTTTCATGTATATATTACTTTATAACATCTTGAAATTTTTTATCTCCACTTATAGGATCAAAATCCTGCTCATTTCTTGCATTTTCCTTTAAAGCATTTTTATCTGCATCAGTTGGTGCAGCTGAAAGGGCAAGATTTAAGTTATTTACAGCATCATCTACAGCTCCTTTTCTACCATAAATAGATGCTTTTCCATAATAACTCCACATATATTTTTCAACTTCAAGTGCCTTATCATACCATTGTAAAGCTTCATCAAATTTTTCATTTAATTCATATAATAGTGCCTTATTGAATCTTCCATATCCATAATCAGCCTTTATTCCAAGCGCCTTGTCAATATCTGCCATGCCAGCATCAAAATTACCAGCATAACCTTCTGATATTCCTTTTAATGTATATCCCTTATAACTATCACTAAATTCATTTATTAAATCATCAGCGGCCTTAATGGCTTCATCATACTGACCACTATGAAATAAATTATATGCATTATTATAAAGTTCTTCTTCTCTTTGTTTCTTTTGTCTTTCTTCTTCAGCTATTCTTGCTTCTTCCTCTTCTTTTGCAATTCTTTCTTGTTCCTGCTGCTCCTCTTGTGCTTTTAAATCTGCTGCCTTTTTATTGTCAATGGCAGTTTTACCTATTACTAATACTGCAATCACCACTAATATTGCTAAAATAAAAGTTTTAACCTTAGGTGACCCTGGAAGTTTAATTCTCATAACTTAAAAAACCTCTCTATTTATAATTTTCTAAATAATCTTTTTTACCTGTTTCGTATAAATTATTACCATTAGAATCTATAATAACAACTAATGGCATATCACAAACTTCAATTCTTCTTATAGCTTCTGCTCCTAAATCTTCATATGCAATAACTTCTGATTTCACTATACTTTTGCCTATTAGGGCTGCTGCACCGCCAATTGCTCCAAAGTATATTGCTTTATTTCTTACAATTGCATCAATTACTTCTTGATTTCTTGCACCTTTTCCTATCATTCCCTTTAAGCCTAAATCTAAAAGTCTAGGAGCATATGGATCCATTCTATAACTAGTAGTTGGCCCTGCTGAACCTATTACTTGTCCTGGTTTTGCTGGACTTGGGCCTACATAATATATAACTTGATCTTTTATTTCTAGTGGTAATTTTTCATTTTTATCTAAAAGTTCTATTAATCTTTTATGGGCTGCATCTCTTCCTGTATATAAAACTCCTGATAATAACACAGTATCACCAGATTTTAATTTTTTAACTTTATCTTCTGTTAAAGGTGTTGTAAGTTTAATTTCCATAAGTATACCCCCTATAATATTCTTTCCTTATGTCTAGTTGCATGGCAATTAATATTAACAGCAACTGGCAATCCTGCAATGTGTGTAGGATAAGTTTCAATATTTAATCCAAGGGCAGTAGTTTTACCACCAAATCCTTGTGGTCCTATTCCAAGTTCATTTATTTTTTGCAATAATTCTTCTTCAAGATTTTTATAAAATTCTTGTTTGTTGCTTGTATTAATAGGTCTAAGAAGCGCCTTCTTAGCTAAATATGCTGCTTTATCAAAAGTACCTCCTATTCCTACTCCCACTACCATTGGTGGACATGGATTAGGTCCTGCAAGCTTTACTGTTTCAATTATAAATTTTTTAACTCCTTCAAGTCCATCTGCTGGTTTAAGCATTCCTATTCTACTCATATTTTCTGAGCCAAATCCCTTAGGTGCTAATGTAATTTTTACTCTATCTCCTGCAACTATATCATAATAAATAATAGCTGGTGTATTATCTTTTGTATTTACTCTATCTATTGGATCCTTAACAACTGATTTTCTTAAATAACCTTCTGTATATCCCCTTCTAACACCTTCATTAATTGCATCTTCTAAAAGGCCACCTGTTATATGCACATCTTGACCTATTTCTAAAAATACACAAGCCATTCCTGTGTCTTGACACATTGGCATCTTCTCTTTCTCGGCAATTTCATCATTTAGTAATATTTTATCTAAAACATCTTCTGCTATTTTATAAGGTTCTTCTTCCTTTGATTTTTTAAGAGCCTCTTTTATATCGTTTCCAATGTAATAATTAGCTTCAATGCATAAATCCCTAACTGCATTTTCAATTTCTTTTACTTGTATTTCTCTCACTTAAAAAACCTCCAAGTATTATGTTAAGCATATTTAATTATGCTATACTTATAGTTTAAAATTTTTAAGTAATTTTTACAAGTAAAATTGTAAATTTTATCATACTTTTTTGTTAAGTAATTTATTCTCATATTTGGCTTAATTACTCAATGTAATCTTATACACTATTGCCTTATCATATTGGTGGGTACTAAAAGCCCCACCTTTGTAGTTATAATTTTGTTTTAGTAAAATACTAATTAAACCCATTTTTAAAATAAAATTATATTTCAAAGCCAAAATATTCATTAATTCCATTAACTATACCTTGAACAATTTTGTCTTGATAGTCATCATCTTTTAATTTTTGTTCCTCATTATAATTAGATATAAAGCCACATTCAAGTATAATTGCAGGTGCTTCATAACCATCTCTTAAAATTTTATATTGCTTTTTAGCAGCTTTAGGCACTCTTTTGTTGCCATTATCAATAACATCTTTTAAAGAATTTTGAATACACAAAGCAAATCTTTCACTATCTTTATAATCTGAATACCATGCTTGAGCACCAAAACACTTAGTATTTTGAAATTTATTTTGATGAATAGATATAAATGCATCACATTTAGTTTCCTTTTTCATATTGCATCGTGCTTCTAAGTCTGCTTTTTTATTAGGTTTTAATTCAGTGTCATCTTCACGAGTCATATATACCTTATATCCTTTATCTTGAAGCTTGTTTTTGAGTTTAAGACTTATACTTAAATTAATTTCTTTTTCATTTGTGCCAGATTTAGATTTTGCACCACCATCTGAACCACCATGACCTGGATCTATTAAAATTATTTTTTTATACGAATCACTATTTTCCTCTGCAAATGCCAATTTTGCATTTAATACAATAAATAAAATCATAGATAATAATATTTCTAACATAATAAAACTAATAATTTTGTTTTTATTTTTTAATAACACATATACCACATCCATAAAATTAGTCATAAATATTATGCATTATTTATTATTATTTTATACTTAATTATTTCTTTATTTTATATTTTAATGTATAATTTTATTAAATAAGTATAAAGGAGGAAATGCTATAATGAATAATAATCAATATGGTAATAACCCAAATAATTATCAAAATAATCAATTTAACACTCAAAATAATGGATATAATAATTATAATGTTCCACAATCAGCAGATCCAAAACCTTTAATTTTTGGAATATTGGCATTTTTAGGTATACTTATACCACTAGCTGGTTATGGCTTTGGAATAGCTGCCTTAGTAATATCAATAAAAGGTAAAAAAAATCCATATAATAAGTACAATACTGCAGGAATAGTTCTTTCTATTATTGCATTAATTATTTCTGTAATAAATCATATAATTGGTGCTATGATGATAGCTAACATTCTTTAATATTGCCAATATAACAAAATGTATTGCTATTTACACATGCAAATAGCAATACATCTTAATCTTTCATATGAAATGTTTTAACCGTCATTATATTTTTTAATTCCCTTTCTACTATATGAACTAAATTCAACAAATTTATCCTACACTTTGGATTATCCTCATTGTGTTTTTAGATGCTCTGCAAAAATAAGAACATGTACCACACATAATACAATTATCTATACTATATCTTTTTAAATCTTCTGCATTTCCACTATCAATAGCCTTTATTATTTCATGTACATCAACACCCATAGGGCATTTTCTAGTGCATCCACCACATCCTTTGCATTTTTCATCATCATTAAATATAGCTGCCTCTCCAAAAGCAATAAAATTATCTTCTAATGATATTTTTGTATTTAGTGATGCATCATGCGATTCCATAGCACCCATTCCTATATATATTTTTTCAGAGCTTTCATATGAAATATTAGTTTTTGATAATATTTCACCTACAGTTTGTCCAATTTCTACTTTAGCAACTTCACCCATTCCATTATTTAAATTACCTACAGTTATATATCTAGTTTTATTACTTTTTTCCTTATAAAATGCTTCATAAATTGAATATACTGTTTGAATGTTCATAACAAGTATGCCTTTATCTGCTGGTACTTCATCTTTACCTATATCTATTCCTAAAAGATATTTTATTAATATTTTTTCTGCCCCCATAGGATATTTTGAAGGTATATTTTCTTTTGATGCAATTATTACATTATTAAAATTAATGCACTTTTGTAAAACTTCAATTCCTTCTTTTACTTCTTTAATAAGATTTTTTAAAATATAGCTATCATGCAATAAACCTGGATCACAAGCTACTGCATTTACAATTAGGTATTTTTCATTTGCATTAGATTCTAATACACTTTTTATTTTATTAATTTCTGGGAATCCAGAACCACTAAGACCTCTTATATCTTTTGATGAAATTTTATCTAATATTTGTGCAGATGAATATTTATTTATATCAAACGAAATTTCTTTATCATCTTTAGTGGAACAATCAATGAACCTTTCATCATAATTTTCTAAAACTTTACCAAGCTTTGCTTTTGGATATTTTAATTTTATCTTTTTATTTGCTTTTAAATAATCTTTTTGAATTTTCTTTAATTGTTTATTCTTTCTTATAAATTTTTTTGAAATCAGTAGTTTACCCATAATAATTACCCCTTTCTAATATAAATTAATTTAAATATATTTTCATAAAATTTTTTGTATGTTCTTTTAATAATTTTTCATAATTATACTTATCTCTTACTGTATGTAACATAAAAAATGGTGAATATAATTCCATTGCCATAACAACTGCATTATTTCTTTTTATAATATTAGCTTCCATAAGATTTTCAAATACTTTTGCTTGATTATTAATTGGCATATCAATAAATAATTCTTTATAAATTTTACTTATTTCTGGATTTTTAAATTGTTCTATAATAAGCATCTGCCTAAACTTTACTACCCATTCATCCTCTGTTTGAAATTTAAACATAGACATGCACATATTTACAAAATTATCTTTTTCACATCTACTATAATCCACAAAAATAAGCAAAGGTTTTATTTTTAAAGATTATAAAAGGCTTATGTATTAAATCGTTTTTCTTAAAAAATATAAAAGAAGTTGCTAAGAACACAGTAGGAATAGTCATTGCTACATTACTCATCAAAATTAAATAATCCAAAAAAACCGCTGCAGTATCTCCACCAAATGAAGCAACAATAATTATAAGAACAACTAATACACACTGTATCCACATAGCATAAACAGGCATTTCATTTTCATTAGTCACTGTTAATTTATCTGGCCATATTTCCTTTGGTGTTCCTTCTATTAATTGCTTAAGTGGCGAATATATTAAAGTAAAAAATGCTCCAATTAAAGCTAAAAACATTGCTAGTCCAATGTACCTTGCAAACCATGTTCCAATAATAAGCGAAACTTCATTTGATGCTCCAAATACATTTCCAAGCTGTACTCCTAAATTCCTTATGACAACATAAGATACATTTGCCATACCCACATCCTTGGAACTTAAAACACTATCCCAATTAGTACATAATCCAACCATTAGAATTCCTATGGAATATCCAACAGCAATAACTAATGCAGATATTTTTATTCCTAGCGGGAAATTATGTTGTGAATTTTCAGTTTTATCAACAAGACCACCTACAGTTTCTAAGCCACCATAGGCAAATATTGCATAAACTAGAAATGCAAATATAGAGAGTAATGAGGTATATGAGATATTAGGAGAATTAAAGAATGACCTAAAGCTCATATTTTCCATAGGCTTAAATCCATTTAATAAAAACACTGTTAATGCCCCAACAATTAACACTACATTTGCACTTGTAACAAAGAATCCACCAACAGATGCAATTTTTGAAATACTCTTTAATCCTTGCATAGATAAGTATGTAATTGCAATAACAAGCATAGCTCCAAGAACGGCTAATGTTTTAGGAGCATTTAAACCCAAAAGACTCCATTCACTAGTTTTATCACTTCCAAAAATCAAATTAGATAATGGAATCCAAATTGATAATGATACAGAAACCATCCAAACTATGTAAGAAGAAAACCACATAAATGTTCCAACAAATGCAAACTTAGGATTCATGGATTTTTCCATCCATGCATATATTCCTTTTTCTTCTTTAAAGGCAGCTCCATATTCTGCCATCATAAATGCATAAGGAATAAAAAATCCAATTGCTCCAAATAAGTACCATGGAATTGCTGAATATCCCATTAAATAAAATGCTCTAGGTATATTATTAAAACCAAAAACAGAAGTAAATATCATTAAAATTAGCGCTGTTAATGTCATTTTTTTACTTTTCATATATTGTGCCTCACTATTTCATAATATTATTTATGATTATTGTGCACAATTTTATATAATATATTCAAAAAAGCTGTCATAATAATACATCCTTCATCAAATAGACAAAGGATGTATCATTATGGTAATCTTATTTTTTGTAAAAATTCGTCTTCATTTATTAACTTTATATTTTGTCCTCTTTCATTAAGAATAGTTGTACGCCTTAGCTTTGTGCTCATTTCATTTAAGTCAAGATTTAACCCTTTCATGTTAGTTACAAGAATAGTGGTCTTTTTAGTTACTGAACTTCCTACAATGCCACTTGCTTTTCTAACCATCATTATTGCTTCATCTCTTGACATACAAGAAAGCTTTCCTGTAAATACCACTACTTCATCCTTAAATGCACTTCCATTGATTTTGTAAGAATCTTCTGCATTATTCTTAAAAATCTTATTAGAGGTTTTATATATTCTACCCTTTGATGATGAAGGTTTATATCCTTGATTATTTACGTTTCCTATTGTTACACCTACAAGTTTTGAAATTTCATTTATGTCAGTAGTATTTAATTCCTTTGAAATATTAATAAGTATATTACCGCAAGCTAGTGCATCTGCCAAGGCATCATGATGATTAAACTTATATCCTAATAATTTATTAACTGTATTAAGCCTTGCATTATCAAGATTTTTATAAAAATTGCGTGAAAGCTTCATTGTACATATGTATGAAAAAGATGGCATTTCTATATTATAAGTGCTTAAAGTATTTCTAAGTACTGAAATATCAAATGATGCATTATGTGCTATAACAAGGGTATTATCAAAATACCTTTTGATTTTTTCCCAAACCTTATCAAACTCTAATTCATCCTTTACCATAGCAGGTCTTATGCCATGAATCCCTATATTTATAGGCGTAAATCGCATTTCCTTAGGCTTAATAAGGTGATAAATTTTTTCTATTACTTTGCCACCCTTTACAACCACTATTCCTATTGAACAAGGACTATTTCTTTTTTCATTTGCTGTTTCAAAATCTATCGCTATAAAATCCATATATTTCTCCTAACATATTTATAATTGAGTATTATATCACTTATAATTATCAACATAAATTAAATTTGTAAATATATTAATAATTAATTTGTAAATTATACATATAATTGTATTTTATTGATATAATAATTTTGTATATTATACAATATTTATTAGGGGGATGATTATTTTATGTTAGTACTTACAATTGATAATGTACCAGGTAAACAAATAAAAGAAGTTAAAGGATTAGTTAAAGGAAGCACAGTAAGATGTAAAAATGTTGGTAAAGATATTATGGCGGGCTTTAAAAATCTTGTAGGTGGAGAAATGGGAGCATATAATGATATGCTTATTGAAGCAAGGCAAATAGCCATTGGAAGAATGGTTGATGAAGCCCAAAGCTTAGGTGCAAATGCCATTATAGGCATGAGACTTGCATCTTCAGCTATTGCAGCAGGTGCCGCTGAAATAGTTGCTTATGGTACTGCTGTTGTTATAGAATAGAGGTTGATTTCATGGAAATTTTCGCAATACTTATTGGTTTATTCTACCTTATATGTTTTTTAGGCGCTATTATACTATTAATTTGGACAATTAATAAAAGGCGCAAGGAAAAGAAAAAAGAAAAAGAAGATTTCAAAGATTATGATAAATATTAACAAAACAGAATATCAAAGTATATAACAAATTTAAAAGCTTTCTATGAAAACAAATCATAGAAAGCTTTTTTATTAATTATTAAAGATTAAGACCTTTATCTTCTTCGCATCCAAGAACAATATTTAAACATTGAATAGCTGCACCAGATGCTCCTTTTCCTAAATTATCAAAACGAGATGACACAAGTATTCTATCTTCATTACCAGTTACAAATATTTGAAGACCATCCCAACCTGAACATCCATTTCCACCAAGGAAGTTTCTACTTTCTTCCTCTGCACCAAATGGCATTACCTTTATAAATTTTTCATCTTTGTAAAATTCAGTAAAGAATTTATGTATCTTTTCTGGTGTTTGTTTTCCCTTTAACATATTTGCATATAAAGGAAGTGAAACTACCATACCACTATAATAATCAGCAACTATTGGCGAAAATAGAGGTTCTTTAGAAAGTCCTGTTATTTTTTTCATTTCCTTAAGATGTTTATGTTTTTGACTTAAAGCATATTCTCTAGGTGATTTTAATTCTTCTATACGTTCATCTGCTTCGTATTCTGCAATCATATTTTTTCCACCACCACTATATCCAGTTAATGAAAAACTTGCTATAGGATAATCTTTAGGTAAGATATTTCCTGCTATCAATGGATAAACTAATGATATAAATCCAGTAGCATGACATCCAGGTACTGCTATACGTTTTCCATTTTTAATTGCATCTCTATGAGATTTTGAAAGTTCAGGGAATCCATATGCCCAGCCTTCTTCTGTTCTATGAGCTGTTGATGTGTCAATAATAGTAACATTATCATTTGTAACAAGTGAAACTGATTCTCTTGCAGCATCATCTGGCAAACAAAGAAATGTTATATCAGATTCATTAATAAGTCTCTTTCTTTCATTAATATCTTTTCTAAGTTCATCAGATATTTGCATTAATTCTATATCATCACGATTTTGAAATCTTTCATGTATCCTAAGTCCAGTTGTTCCTGCACTACCATCTATAAATATTTTTGTTTTCACAAATAAATCCCCCTTCTAGTATATTTATGTATAAAAATTCATCAAATTTTGTAATTATACATCAATTATACATCGTTATAAATATATGTCAAATTAAACCTACTTCTTCTTGCAACATTTTTTAGATGTGCAGCTACTACAACTATTGCAACAGCTACAACCATTTTTTTGCTTTTTAAAAATATGTTTAACAGCTATAATAAACCATAAAATAACTAATATAAGGATAAGTATACTTAAAAAATCCATAAATAAGTCTCCTTATGATATTCCTATCATTTTACCAATTACATTCACAAAAAATGCTACTATCCAAGCTATTATACACTGCATTAGTATAACATATACAGACCATTTTGCACCAAGTTCACGTCTTACTGATGCAATAGCTGCAACACATGGTGTATAAAGTAATGAAAATATTAAAAATACAAATGCACTAAATGGACTAAATAATGTTGATATAGATTCTGTTGATCCCCCAAGAAGTACTGCAAGAGTACTTACGACACTTTCCTTTGCTGTAAATCCTGTAATAAGAGCTGTTGATACTCTCCAATCTCCAAATCCAAGAGGAGAAAAAATTGGTGCTATAATACTTCCAAGAAGTGCAAGCAAACTATTTTCTGAATCAGCTACAGGATTAAGTCTTGTATCAAAACTTTGTAAGAACCATATAATAATTGATGCTACAAATATAATTGTAAATGCCTTTGATATAAAATCTTTTGCCTTGTCAATAATTAATTTGTATACACTCTTTGCACTTGGAAGACGATAATTAGGAAGTTCCATAACAAAAGGTACTGGTTCCCCTTTAAATTTAGTAAATTTAAGTATAAGTGCAAATAAAATAGCTACAATAATTCCTATAATATATAAACTTATCATTACAAGTGCTCCATGCTTTGGAAAAAATGCTGCAGTAAATAAAGCATATATAGGAAGCTTAGCCGAACAACTCATAAAGGGTGTAAGTATAATTGTCATTTTTCTATCTCTTTCAGATGGAAGTGTTCTTGTTGACATAATGGCAGGAACTGAACATCCAAAACCAATAAGCATAGGTACAAAACTACGTCCAGAAAGACCTATTTTTCTTAAAAGCTTATCCATAACAAAAGCAACTCTTGCCATATAACCACTATCTTCTAATATTGATAAGAAGAAAAACAAAACAACTATAATAGGTAAAAAGCTAAGTACACTACCTACACCAGAAAAAATACCATCAATAACAAGAGAATGAACTATTGGATTAATTCCATAAGCTGTAAGGGCCCTATCGCACAAATCTGTAAAACAACTTATTCCCACATCCATAACATCTGATAAAGCGCTTCCTATTACACCAAATGTTAAAAAGAATATAATAGCCATTATTCCTAAAAAGGCTGGAATTGCTGTGTATTTGCCTGTAAGTATTTTATCAATAGCCTGACTTCTTTTATGCTCTTTACTTTCATGAGGTTTCACAACAGTTTCATCACACAACTTTTCTATAAATGTAAATCTCATATCTGCAAGAGCAGCTTGTCTATCTTTGCCACTTTCCTGTTCCATTTGAATTATAATATGTTCTAATGTTTCTTTTTCATTCTCATCAAGCTTTAAGGCATCAAGAATCAATTCATCAGATTCTACAAGCTTTGTAGCTGCAAATCTTACTGGTATTTTTGCTCTTTTAGCATGATCTTCGATTAAATGGACAATTGCATGAATACAACGATGAATTGCTGCTGTATTTTCATCATTATCATCACAAAAATCAGTTCTGCCAGGACATTCTCTAAATTTTGCCACGTGAATAGCATGATCAATAAGTTCATCTATACCTTCATTTTTACCTGCTGATATAGGAATAACTGGTATTCCAAGCATAGCTTCAAGCTTATTAATCATAATAGTTCCACCATTTTCCCTAACTTCGTCCATCATATTAAGGGCAAGAACCATTGGAATATTTAATTCTATAAGCTGCATTGTAAGATACAAATTTCTTTCTATATTAGTTGCATCAATAATGTTTATTATTCCTTTAGGCCTATCTTTAATTAAAAACTCTCTAGTAACTATTTCTTCGCTTGTATAAGGAGATAATGAATATATTCCTGGCAAATCAGTAACATTTGTATTAGGGTTATTTATTATACTTCCATCCTTACGATCTACAGTAACTCCTGGAAAATTACCTACATGCTGATTCATACCTGTTAATCTGTTAAATAAAGTTGTCTTACCACAGTTTTGGTTTCCAGCAAGAGCAAAGGTAATCATCTCATCTTCTAAAATTTCATCTCCATGTCTTTTTACATGGTACTTCTTTGTAACTTCTCCCACTTTAGGATGGCTTGTCAAATCACTTTTACTCTTTCTTTCCTTTTCGTGAGATTCATCAAATATTTTAGATAAAGTTATACATTTAGCATCATCTTTTCTAAGAGTAAGCTCATAACCACGAACCCTTATTTCTAAAGGATCACCCATTGGTGCTACCTTTACTAATTTAACCTCTGTACCTGGAGTTAATCCCATATCTAAAATATGCTTTCTTAAAGATATTTCCTCACAATTTACTGATTCTATTATGGCACTTTTACCAATTGGTAATTGTGATAAATCCATTATTTTCTTCACCTCAATTAACTTATAGTTTACAACTGAATAACTTTTCTCATCCCGTTTATGGATTTATTATAACACCTATCACTATTCTTTGCAATTGAATATTATTTTCATTTAGTTTAATTAACTAAAAAATAATAAGGATAGCATAACTATCCTTATTTATACACAGCCTCACGAATAACATTAATATAACTAAGTGTATCATTATACACCCAATCAATATCATTAACCATAAGTTCAAAACTCCCTTTATATTTTCTTATATATTTATCTTGAAGTCCTTGAGAAATAAACATTAATGTTTCATATACTTTATTAATATCTGTTCCCTCTTTAAATTTTGAATAATCAATACCATCTGTAAAGATCTTTTGCATGATACCATAATAATATTGTATTTTATCATTTATATATTTTTTTATATTTTTATCTTCAATTTTCATACACTCTACTAAAACAGTACTTTCTCTTGTATATTTCATAGAAATTTCAGCCTTAACCTTTGTAAGTTGTGCTATTCTATCAAACATATCATTTGAAAGATCATCAATATTCTTAAATATATTTTTGTCTAATGTATCAATTGCTCTATCTACTACATAAATATATAAATTAGCTTTACTTTCAAAATACTTAAATAATGCCCCTTTAGAAATACCTGACTCTTTTACTATAGAATTAGTAGAACCAATTTCATATCCGTTTTTAGAAAATTCATTTAATGCAGATTCATATATTTTATCTTTTTTATTATCTGGTACTTTTATATCCATAATTCCACCTTAATTTAAAAATCCTTTTTGTTATAATAAATGCACCCAACTATTACTGATACTATCATTATAGCAAACATTATTATTAAATTGATAGGTTCAATATATTTATCCCCTGCCACAACATTTGTACTTACATAGTCAAAAAGACTTATTCTCTTTAAAAAGTCTAATTTATCACTTAATCCTCTAATAATTGAGATCATGTAAAATGCACAAACTATTCCAATAGAAAGGCTTACGGCCTGCCTGTTCTTTTTTATAAATGAAGCAATACCAAAGCATAATGAACCAAAAGTTAAATGCAATATACATGGTGCAAATGCCATAAGATAAATTGCCTTTGTGCTATAATTATCCTCTCCAAAAATTAATGCTCCTAAAATAGTAGCTGCTGCAATAAACATATTCATAATAAGTGTAATAATAATAAGTGCAATAAATTTTGAAAAGAATATTTCAAACCTGTTATAAGGCTTACACATTAAATATTCTATTGAACCTTCATCTTCTTCCCTTACTAAAGTGCTTGCACCAAGGTAAGCTATATACATGCTTCCCATTAATATAACTATAATATACCCTTCTGAATAAGTAGCTTCTAAACTTCCAATAGCAATTGAATTCATTCCAAAGGCTTTAAGCATACTCTCTGGCATAAGTTCTAAGGATTGTGACATTTCAGTTCCCATTGAATCAAATAAAAATGCCATAAAAAATATTGTTAATGAAAGAGCTAGTGTCCACATAACTAATCCCTTTATGTTATTTTTAATTACTCTCATAATTATATTAAACATATTACTCATCTCCCTCATAATATTTTAAGAATATTTCCTCTAAGGATGGATCTTCAATATTTATATCCTCAATATCAATTTCACTTAATTTTTTTACTAGCTCATTCATTTCACCACTAAATTTAAATGATATATTATTCTTATCTTTTTTATAATCATATACACCTTTAAAACTTTTAAGTTCATTAGATTTACTTATTAAATTTACTTTCTTTAAATTAATTTTATTAATACTATGAACATCTTCAATTTTAATAAGTTTTCCTTCCTTAACTATTCCAACTCTGTCGCATAACCTTTGCACTTCTGTTAATATATGTGCAGAATAGACTATTGTCTTACCCTTAGCCTTAAGCTCTTCTAATATTTTAAAAAATTCTTCCTGAACTAATGGATCAAGTCCACCTGTAGCTTCATCTAATATTAATAGTTCTCCTCCTGATATAATTGCATCAATTATTCCAACTTTCTTTTTGTTACCATAAGATAAATCTTCTATTCTCTTTTCTAAATCTAAATTAAGCCTATTTGCATATTCTACTATAGAAATATCATTACTTTTATAAAGCTTCTTTGAATAACTTAATAGATCTTTCACCTTCATATTGTTATAAAAATTACACTCTGATGGTAAGTATCCAATATAACTTTTTATCTCTTTCTCATTGTTATCAATAGATTTAGAAAGAACCTTTATATCACCACTTGTTTTTCTTACTATACCAAGTATAGATTTTATTGTAGTTGACTTACCCGCTCCGTTAGGTCCTATAAGTCCAAATACTTCTCCCTTTCTTACACTAAAGCTTATGTCATTTACTCCTCTGCTTTTTCCATAGTTTTTTACTAAATTTCTTACTTCAAGCACAACATCATTACCCATACAAATCACCCCTTACCTTTTTTGACCATATGGTCATTTAAATTATACTACTTTTATGACCAAGTGGTCAACATATTTATATTAACTTTTATAAAAATGTGGCTATGGCACTAAAAATTGTGTGATGTTTTTTCTATGCAAAAAAATAAATCCCATCCTTTAAAAAGAAATGAGATTTATAGTAAACTATTAATATGGAAAAAATTACCTTTCTTAAAATTACTAAACCATCTCTTTTTCAAGAATGTAATTTTCTTCATATTTATCCTTGGGATTTTCAATTCTTACAATTTTAAATCCACACTTATTAACATAGAAGTTATGATTTCTTTTAGAAAATCCAGGCGTATCTGTTGACCATTTTACTGTATCTGAATACATCTTTTCCACTAACCTCCAAACATACAATCCATATCCACAATTCTGGTATTCAGGATCAATAAATATATTTCCTAAATAATTTTCTTTGTTATCATTAATAAACACATTTAAACCACCAATTAATTTTCCATCTAGCAATATCTTAAATCCCTCAGCCCCGCCATTTAGATACCATTTTCTTATGAAATCACCATTATCATAACCTGGAGGCCCTCCAACTTCCTTACCTAAATGTATTCTTGTATCTTCATCAAAAGACCTTTTCATTATCTTTGTCATATCCAAAACGTCTTTATAACTTACTGGCACTAATGTAAGCTTAGTATTCTTATCCATATTTCTTCTCTCCTTTAAATATTTTACTATATAATTATTATCTTTTAAAAGAAAGAAACTGTACACCAACTTATATGTTCTATTAAAAAAACATGTGCAACTTAAAGTTGCGTAATATTATATATTTTTATGTTCCGCAATAAGTTTTATATCTACAGTCTGATTTTTTTGGAAGTTCTTTATAATATTCATGTTCTTTAGAATGCTCATATGGCTTTGAAAGTGCAGCTAAGAGTTTTTGCATAACACTATAATCATTATACTTTTCTGCAGCTTCTAATGCTTCTTCTACTCTATGGTTACGTGGAATTACCCAAGGATTACTATCTTTCATAAGCTTTATAGAATCCTCTTCTGATTCATCTTGCCTTTTTAATCTTTGTTTCCATAAATCATACCAGTTTTTAAAATCTTCTTTTTTAAATAACTCTAAATTCTTTATGGTATCAAAAGTTAAATCTATAAAAGTATTTGTATAATCTACTTTATATTTATTCATTAAATTTAAAAGCTTTTGAATTAAAGCTTCATCTTCATCTTCTTTGTTAAATATTCCAAGTTTTTTTCTCATTCCAGAAAGCCAATTTTCTTTAAAGATATCATAAAATTTTGAAACTTCACTATTTGCTATTCTTAAAGCTTCATCTTCATCCTCACTTAAAAGTGGCAAAAGAGTTTCAGCAAATCTTGCAAGGTTCCATGCTGCCATGTTTGGCTGATTACCATAAGCATATCTTCCCTCAGTATCTATAGAACTAAATACAGTTTCAGGATTATATGTATTCATAAATGCACAAGGTCCATAATCTATTGTTTCTCCGCAAATTGATACATTATCAGTATTCATTACACCATGAATAAAACCTACAAGTTGCCACTTTGATATGAGCTGTGCTTGATTTTTAATAACTTCTTTAAGTAAAAAAAGATATGGATTGTTTATATTATCTTTTTCAAAATGTCTTTCTAAAGTATAATCTGCTAACTTTTTTATATCTTTTACTGTACCCCAGTTTGCAATATATTCAAATGTTCCAACACGTATATGACTTTTAGCTACTCTAGTTAAAATTGCACCAGGCAAAAATTTATCACGCATTATTAATTCACCTGTAGTAACTACAGCAAGGCTTCTAGTTGTACTAATACCTAGCCCATGCATTGCCTCACTTATAATATATTCTCTTAGCATTGGTTTAAGCACAGCTTTCCCATCTCCACCTCTAGAATACAATGTTTTACCTGAACCTTTAAGCTGAATATCAAATCTTTTACCTTCCTTAGTTACATGTTCTCCAAGAAGTACTGCTCTTCCATCACCAAGCATTGTAAAATACCCAAATTGATGCCCTGCATAAGCCTCAGAAATTGGAATAGAACCCTCAGGAATCTTATTTCCTGAAAATATATCTACTCCAATCTTACCATTTAATTCTTTGGGATTTAAACCTAGAGATTTTATTAAAGGAAGATTTATAGCAACAATTTTAGGTGAAGGCACATTACTTGGATTCTGTTTAGAAAAAAATACCTTTGGAAGGCTTGCATAAGTATTTTCTATCTTAAAACTGGTCTTAACTACCTCTTTTATTTTACTCATTCCTTTTCATCTCCTAACTAATATAAATCTTTATTAGTTTATCTTTTTAAGTTTTTTCTATTCTGATTACAAATAAAGTTACAATACAAAAAGCACATCATTCTATAAACAATGACATGCTTTTTTATATTTATATATATCAAATTTTATCTGTTACTATATCCTAAATTATCTGCTTATATGTTAATATACCGCCATAAATAAATCATTCATAAGCGGTTTTTAACTGCTTATGCGACGCCCTTTAAATTTAGAATTTAATTAAATTCAACATTTATTATCATAACTTCACTATCAGTAAATAATCTCATATATGGACCATATATTCCTACTCCTGATGTTACAAAACTATACATGTTATTTTTCTTTAACATTCCATTATAATTTTCCCATGCTAATGGTTGAACTAAAGTAAGTGGGAAAAATTGTCCTGCATGAGTATGTCCACTTAACATTAAATCAACACCACTTTCTGATACTTCCTGAAGCTTAGCTGGTTCATGCTCAATTTCAATAATTGGTTTTGATTTATCTAAATCTTTTGTCATATCTTCTATAGACATTCTATTAGATGTACCATCCCCTGGTTTTTCTGCATCTAATCTACCTATAAGGTAAATAGAATCATTTGCTATTGTTGTAACATCATCAGTAAGAACTTTTATGTTGCTATCTAGTAAAAATTGTTCCATTCTATCATCTCTAAAAGCATTTTCTTTAGATGCTATTGAAAATCCTCCTACAAGGGATTCAGTTACATCATGATTACCAAATACAGCATATACACCATATTTACTATCAATAGAAGAAAGTAAACTTTTCAATTTTTCAGGATCATCTAGTGCATCATAATTATTGTCAAATATATCACCTGCAACAACTACTAAGTCAACATCATTCTCATTGATTATGTTAACCATTTTTTCTATCATTTCAGTTCCTATACTATATCCCATATGAAAGTCTGCTACAAGAGCAATTTTTAAAGAGCTTTGCTCTTCTACTTTTTTATTTACTGTAACATCATAAGATCTTGTAGTTACCTTTCTTGCATGAACAAAACCACATATACTAAATATAAAACTACATAAAATAACTACTGAACCTATTATATAATATCTCTTTTTTTGTTGCAAAATACTTATTTTTTTCTTTTTATTTATTAATTTTAAAATTAAAACTAATATATCTGCTAATAGCAAGAAGAAAATTATACATATAAATGTTCCAAGCCAATAATTGCTTATTTTCTTAATAAATATTTGTATTTCACTTCTAGGTAACAATGAACCTAAAAATATTGTACTTGATAATATTATGTATCCAAAAAATATTAATGCCTGAGTCCATAAGTGTTTAAAACAGGATGCTACACCTTTAAGCCAGTGTATTATTCTCCATAATACATATACACTTAATAAAATAAATGCTAACCCCATAAATGCAATGAACATATTTTATCACCCCTCTTTATATATTTTCAAAATACTGTATCTGTTCAATCTTTGCATAATCAGTAATTCCTTTTCCCTTATTAGGATGCTTTACTGAATATCCCATATCAACAAAAAATATAAGAGAAAGAACAATGCACAAAGTTATAATAACTTTACTGTTCATCTTTCTTATTAAATTATCAAGAAGGGGTGCTACTAAATATACAACTAGCATTCCACCTATTCCAAATATAAGTAATCCTTCTGCACATATTCTTCCATGTAAATTAAGGAAATAACCAGTATAATCCCACCACTTAGTTCCATTGTTTACTGTTTCTAAATAATAAGCAGTAAAATATTCAACAAATCCACATAATACAATAGCTGATATAAATTCTAAAAGTGGATATTTTCTTAATTTATTTAAAATGACTAAGATTAATGTGCCTCCAAATCCATAAATAGGTACGTATGGTCCATGCATTATACCTCTATTTACAAATTCTCCATCAGTAATTAGGTGAAAACTTACTTCCCATGTCCAACCAATAAATGAGAAAACAAAAAACATAAGTATTAAAGAAAACATGCTGTAATGACGCATATAATGTATAAGTTCTACTGTTTTTTTCTTATTACTTTTAGAAACTTCATATAATCTTTTAGGATATGCCCTTCCTTCTGCAGCAGCTTTTAATGTTCCTATTTTTATTTTCTTTTCCTCTACTGCTTCATATAATTTTTCCTTTTCATTATTAAATAAAGTTACTCCAAATAATTTAGTAAATATATTTGTTTCTTCAGGCTTAGGCATATTTTCTAATTCTTGAATTTCTTTAGTTATATCACCATAAGCATTATTTATTATTTCCTTGCTTGCTTTTTCAAATAAATATTTATCATTTAATAATTCACTATTTTTGATTTTTTTATCTTTAGCTTCATTTCTAAGCAATGCATAATATTCACTAATTGTAGCTATTTTATAAGGATTTGAAAATAATAAACCAGATAAGCCCATTGTTAAAATATCTAATATTCCCCATCCTATAAATGAAATTTCAAGTTTAAAGCATTCCCATTTGTGTCCATTCATCATATTTCTTGATAATGTAATAGCATCAAATGTATTAATATTAGGATTTTCAGCTATAATATATGGAACCATATAATACGAATATCTCTTTACAAATATTCCAACAATAGTAAAACACCATAATACATATAATATTTCTTCAACACACATAGTCCATGCTGTTTTTAGCCATTTTCTTGTTTTTTTAAGATACAAAACATTGTCAATAGACACACTTTCATAGGTTTTTCCTTCCATGAAAATTCTAGACATTATTACCGAATATGTGTTGGTAAATAAGAACCAAAACATAAAAGAAATAATCATACTTCCTGCAATTAATATTATATATGTAATATTAGGTGCACCAAATATAGAATTTAATCCAGCTGCTATTGTAATTAAATAAGACCTTGAAGTAACAGCATTTACAACTGATGCAAATACCCCTTCATCTCTAGCTAATATTTTGTTTTCACCTTTTTCAGAAGTGATTTTTTCTTCATTTTCTTGTTTTCCATTATTTGATGATTTTTGTAAAACTGATTGTATCATTTTTTCATTTACACCAATTAAACCAGTATAACCATCCTCATCAATAGATTCATCAGAAAAATTAGTAGGATTTTTAACAAAATCAAGTGATCCTATAAAATCTGTTCCTAAAACTCCAGCAATTAAACATATAGCTACAAAAATACCATAATGCTTTTTTACTGATTGCCTTGCACTTTTCTTTATCCCCTTTCTATCAAGCATATATAGCCCTCCCATATTTAATTATAATTACTTAATACTGTAGTCGATTGGAATAATGATGTTAATAAATTAGTCTCCCATATTTAATTATAATTACTTAATACCTCACATAAATTATTATCAGTTGCAAATGTATTATAATTATACAAAAATAATACATCAGCTTCTTTACCTGCTTCCTTCATTACATCATTAATGTTGTCACAATAATATCTTGGATCAACCATGTAAATTTTAGAATAATTTTGAGTTAAAAATGGCACAAAACTATTTGCATAAGAATCTTTAAATATAACAATACTTTTATTACCTTCTGCAACTGTACTTATTTTTATAAGAGGATGATTGCTTTTAAAAAATACACTGTATTTATCAGTTTTACTTAAATAAGATGTATCATAAAATGTTCCTGTAACCTCTTTTTCATCTACATATTCTACAATATTTTGCCTTTCATCTTCACCTTTAGGCAAGTAAATGTTTATTTTATCAGGTTCCTTTACACTATGTAAGCTTTTTGAAAAAAGCGTTCCATAAAAAGAATCTGTAACCTCTAAACAATCATAATTGTCCAATGTATAGGGTTCAATAGAAGCTTCACTACAAAAATCTGTATAACCTAAATATGCCCCTAAAGTTGTCCAGTGATGGTCTGTTTTATAATATATATATTGTTCACTATTTTTCACCAAAGAATCGTAAGGAGATATAAATTTAAGTTTTTCAGGCATCTTATCTTTTATTTCCTTTTCTGATAGTTGTTCATCTACTATTGGTGCATTATCAGGTAATTTATCTTTATAAATTGTAGCTGATGTAGGAACTAATTCAAAATAAAAGTTCATATCATTATATTGTTCCATAAATTTTTTAATAGAATCAATATTATTATTTACTCTTTCTTCATTTAGTTCACTAATCTTTTCAAAAAGGAAATCATCCTTTCCAAAATATATACCATTATTTTCTTTCTTTAATGTTACAGAATCACTTGATGATTTTAATTTAATGAAATTATCCCTAATAAAAAATTGATCATTAATATAGCTTTCTAATTTACTTTGATATCTACCACTTACTATATTATCTATATCAAATTTAGGTTTCTTTTTTAATGTCCTATTTTCAAGTTCTGATTTATCTGAATCACTTTTAAACATATTTATAGTAAAAAATGAAAATAAAATAACTAGAAAAATAAGTCCATTAATCTTATAATAATTTGTTTTCTTCATAATTTACCACCTAAAATCTAAAATAAAGAAATGGGTTATAGCTATCATTTAATAAATAAGCTGTAGAAATTATCATTATAATAATTTGTAATGCCATAATAACTGTATAGGATAATGTATTTTGCTTCTTTTTTATATTTTTCATAATCCTTGCAAATATAGGTGTAGATGCAATAATACATAATATTAATACAATTAAATTCGAAGAGAAATAATACTTAAAACTACTATCAATAAATGGATTTCCAAGTAACCCAAACATTCCTTTTATGTATAAAAATGCTTTACTAAAATCTACTGAAGCAAAAAATACCCATCCAATAATAACACAGAACATTGTATACATTCTTTTTACTATATTGGGCAGTTTTGCTAAAATATCTTTTAATACAAATTTTTCTATTAGCAAAAGAATACCATAATAAAATCCCCAAGCCATAAAATTAAAACTTGCTCCATGCCATAAACCTGTAAGTGTCCATACAATTAATATATTTCTACATTGTTTAGCTATACCATTTCTGTTACCTCCAAGGGGTATATATACATATTCCTTAAACCATGTGCTTAATGAAATGTGCCATCTTCTCCAAAACTCTGTTATACTCCTTGAAATGTATGGATAATTGAAATTCTTAGGAAATTTAAATCCAAACATATATCCAAGGCCTATTGCCATATCCGAATAACCACTAAAATCAAAATAAATTTGAAATGTATATGATATTATCCCAAGCCATAATAAAAGAACACTGCTGTTTTCATAACTTTGAGAACTTATAGTGTCCCATACAATTCCAATGTTATTTGCTAAAAGTACCTTTTTCCCAAGTCCAAAAATAAACTTTTCTACACCATAACCAAATTTACTTAAGGACTCTTTCCTTTTAATTATTTCCTTTTCCACATCATGATATTTAACTATTGGTCCTGCTATAAGCTGTGGGAACATTGTTACATAACATCCAAAGGTTATAATATTTTTTTGTACTTTCACCTTTTTTAAATATACATCTACCACATAAGATAATGTTTGAAATGTATAAAATGAAATACCTATAGGCAATGCCAATTTCTTATAAGATATATTTAAACCAAATATACTATTTAAGGTATCTAGAAAAAATCCTGAATATTTAAAATATCCAAGTATTGATAAGTTGGCCACAATGGCAAGTATCAAAATAAATCGTTTCTTTTTCTTTTCTTTATATTTATCAATTAATATTGCAAGAATATAATCCATTACTGTTGTAAATATCATTAAAAAAACGTATTTTACTTCTCCCCAAGCATAAAAAAACAAACTTGCAGCTAAAAGAATAAAATTTCGTATTTTTTTAGGACTAAAAAAATAAATTAAAATTGTTATAGGCAAAAAAACATACATAAATAATATGCTACTGAATATCATAAATAATAACTCCCCTTAATGTTGTTTTAAAATATCCTTAAAATTCTTTTTAATGCTTTCTGCATTTTTAGATATTACAAAAAATACAATGTTATCTTTTATGTATAATTCATAATCTTGAACAATAGAATACTGTTCAGGTGCATAATCTTTAAAAATATTTCCCTGATTTTCTACTCTTGCATCAATTGATTCTTCAAGAAGATCAATATCACTTTCATTTTTTACCTTAACAATCAATATTTCATTTACATCCATATTAGAATTAGGAAGCTTAAGAATAACCTGATCATAATCATTTATATTAAGCCCATAATATCTTTTAAATTCCTTGCTTGCCCCATCCTTAAATATTTCATCACTATCATTTTCCATAATACTTTTTACAGCTTCATTCAAATCTACATTTTGTATATCATTACTACAACTATAAATATTTAAAGATATGAAAAATAAAATAGCAACTGACAATAATCTTAAACTCTTATTCACTTTCATCTTCTCCTAAATCAAGTGATATAAGCCTATTTAACCATATAGGATAAAACTTAGCTACAGCATGTATACCATCTTGCTCGTAAAGGGAAGGATTATTATCATAAATATCTGTAATATCAACATATGTATAATCATTTGCCCTGCATATTTCTTTTATGTATCCATTAGCCTTAGAAACTCTGTCTCTGCTTAATGCAGGTGTTCTTGAAGATGCCTTACCATTTACATACATGGTAGACATTACATATATATTTGTATTTTCAAGCTTAGAAGATACAATTTTAAGAAGTTCTTCATAAGCCACTTTAAAATCTTTTACGTCACCAAAACATTCTAAATCATTCATTCCAAATAACAAATATAAATTTGTAGGATTTTTTGCAATTATAGTATTAATATCATCCTTTGCAAGCATAACATTTTTTCCTTTTACTGCTACAGTCTCATTATCACTTATAAAATCATATCCAACAAGTGCTTCTGAAAGAGAATCTCCCCAAAAAACTGAATCATTGAAATAAGTTTTATAATCACTGCTTGAAGAATCTAATATTTCTCTTCCAAGCTGTAACTTTTCTTCATCATTTTGTTTCTGCTTGTTCTTTGAAATTGTATGCTGAATAGCTGCAATATCTGCATTTTCTAAATTTGCAACTTTTTCTACATTGCTATTTATAATTTCCGCCTTTCCATCTTTTGCCAATCTATTATAAAAATGCAGTGAAGAAGTAGTTACAATAATTATTACAGCTACCCACATGCATTTTCTTATAATCATTTTCCTTTTATATTTTTTTCTTTTATATGCAGCCTTTACTTTTGCCTTACGTCTATTAACCTTGTTATAGTCATAAGCCCCATTATTTTCATAGGCTAAATTTTCATATAAAGAATTATCGTAATCTAATTTAATATTTTCCCTCATAATATCTCCTATGCTTATACTACTTTTAATAGTTACAGTAAAAAACACTATTTTACTACATTTAACATTATAATACTTTTTTCAAACATTTTAAACATAGGTTTGTAAGAAAATGAGCGAAAAATTTAATTAGCTGTTTTCTGTATAATTTTGCCGTCCACTATCTTATATACTTTATTACATTTTTGAGCTAAATTAATATCATGAGTTACAATAATTATTGTTTTTCCTTGTTTATTCAATAAAAAATCAACTTTGTTATCTTCTTCAATATATTTAACTAATTTTTCTTCTACATCATCAACTTTTTCTTCTTTCTGCAAATCAATATAATTATTCAATTTGATGCTAAATAATTGTTCACTGCTATACATATTCTTTAAATATCTTGAATCAGCATTAGATTGATCAAAACTGCTAACTAAAAATCAACTATCTCCTTATTGCTTTTACTAAAGAATTTATATTTATGTATACTATATCATCATATCCTGTTTTTCTTTTGTCATTACCCATTACACCAATAACTTTATATCTAACAGAATCAATGCTAATATATTTATCACCAGCTAATTCATATATATCTTTAATATTCTTTCCAATAATGCAATATGTTTCTTTAGTGTTTAATAATCTATTTATATCTCCATAAATCATAGGCACATTAACTTCTTCTGACGATGCTATAGCATACACATTCTCTTTACTATTAATTAGTGCTTGCACTATATATTTATCATTTATTTCTATGCAATCTAAAATATCCCTATTATAAAGTCCACCTGATGACTGAATTTTATATTTTTTACATTGGGGTGTTGTAATACCATAATTTTTTATATATTCAATTTTACTTTTTTCACTGTAGGTTGTAGCTAAAGCAAATAATAAAATTATTAAATAATAACCTAATATTACAAACCAATTTCGTCTAATAAATCTAATTATTTTCATTTTTATCTCCAAAAAATCTATACAAAAACATCTTTTTTTACCAGTAAGAATTAAATTTAGTTTAACTTTATCAAGTAATATTGGGTATGTCAAGAAAAAATGTTTTATATTTCATTTGTATGGTTAAACAGTACATATCTCAAGCTCAACTGCCAGAATAAAATTAAATAAATAAATAACACCCTCTTTTTCGAAGGTGTTATTGACATACATTTTTATATTCGTAAGCAAAAGCATAATAGGTCTTTCTTTTAAGACAAATAACTCAAATTATTATCATGAAAATTAATTTACAGGTAAAATTTCACAGCCTCTAATTTCTGTAATAATATTGGCAACAACAATTATTCTAAATTTATTTTTTATTAATTTTTTTGCTCAAAACAAATAATCCCTTATACTAATCCAGCATCTCAACCAAATCTCCCTGGCTCCTTATCCACATATCTATTCCCTTACCAAAAACCTCAGCACTTACTATGAACTTGCCATCTTCTTCAGATAAAATCCTTGCTGTAGGCAATCTATCAAGTATAGAATCTATATCATTACCAGAATATTTGAATTTAATTTTTTGTAATTTACCACCATACATAAATTGAATTCTTTTCCTAAACTCACCCTCTTCAAATCTACTACTGTATGGCATATGAAATCTTTCATCTAATACTTTTAATTTTTCAATTCTATCAACTCTATAAATTGTAGGAAATGAATCATCTAATGTTTCAAAATGTTGTCTTACTTTTTTATCTTCAATAAATGCTGTTAAATAAAAATAATATTCAGAAAACATAATAGCTACAGGCTTCAATTTTCTTTTAACAATTGTTTTATCTTTGGCTCTAAGATAATCAATCTCTATATATTTACATTTTTGAATTGCCTGACCTAAAGTCCATAATTTATCAATGAAGATTCTTCCATGATGTGGCTCACAATAATGAAATTCTTCATTTTTTATTAAATTTCTTATTAAATCCTTATTTTCTCTTGGAACACAACAATCAATTAATTTTGCAAGCATATCCTGCATTTCTTCTTTTGTAAATGCTCTACTATCCAACAAAATCTTACATATTGCAAGTATCTGACTATTTGTTAATTTTGAACTAGAACTTTCTTCTAAACGATATCCACCACACTTTCTATCATAAATAACATTAGTTAACAATGCTTGCTCATCAGTTTCTAATTCAAGATAATTTCTAATATCATCAATATCTCTTTGGATACTACGTTCATTTACACCATATTTATTTGCTTCTTCAATTTTATTAATCACATTACCATTTTTAAGTCTTGTATATATTCCCAGTGTTCTTTTTATTTTTCCTGTTTTATCATCTATTGTAACCACCTCCTTTGTTATATTATTAGTATACTAATTTACTTAGACATTTTCTGTCATGTTTATCCTTATAAATAAATAGTTAACACATTATTTAAAATTTGACAGTAAAGTATATTTTTATTACAAAAAAACTATAACCTTAATATTAAAAGTTATAGAATTTGTCATACCAAAAAGTATATATTTT
Organism: Clostridium sp. HCP1S3_C6; assembly: GCF_052066735.1. Classification (NCBI taxonomy): domain Bacteria; kingdom Bacillati; phylum Bacillota; class Clostridia; order Eubacteriales; family Clostridiaceae; genus Clostridium; species Clostridium sp. HCP1S3_C6. The sequence continues at coordinate 47,282 of NZ_JBQHRN010000009.1, read as the reverse complement.
ATTTAATTATCATAAATATTTTTAATTACAATGTCTTTAGATATACTAATAATTATATATATTATCACCTATGGCAATTACTATTAAACAATTACTGTTAATACTTTGCATTATAGATACTAAAACACTTTCAGGAACACTTATGCAGCCATAAGTACCATTTCCTGTAGAACAATGAAAAAATATTGCTGATCCTAAACCTGGAATACATGAAGTATTATAATTTACAACTATACCATATGCATATTGGCTTTGATAAGATATTAAATGTTCTGCTGAATTCCAATCTTGAGGTGTATTACTAGTTAATCCACTAGCATTTGCTAATGAATCAGACTCTACAGATGTATTCTTTTGACTTTGTTGAGCCTGCTGTTGTTCTGATTCAAGTTTTGCCTGTGCTTCAGCTGCTAATTTAGCTTCTTCTTCTTGCTTTATTTTATTACCTATTTCTTCATTAACTTTTTACTGTACGTTTAATATATTTGATGCATATAATAAGGGTACTCCAATAATTAATACCAATATTAATGCTATAATTCCCTTTAATTATTTTGATTTTTTTATCTTCTGTAATAACTTTTCTTTAAATTTCACTCACCTAATCCCCCATATATTCACATTAATAAATACCCTTATATTTAATTATATACTGATTCAATGTAATATTTATCTTGATATTTTATTATGTCTACTAAATTACTTTTATCTAAAATCCAATTATCATTTCCATCTATTCCTGTACCAGCATTCCAAATATTACTGCAAGAACCTACTGATTTTTTTATATCATAAATAATATCTACTGTAAATTTATTTTTATCTGTAGATACTACTGACACATTTTTTATTTTAAAATCTTCAAATGTAAGTTTATTGCTATCTTTTATATCTCTTTCCTGATTATATTTCCAATTAGTTTCATTTATATGTATGTATTCTTGAAATAATTTTGTTGCAATTTTAATTTTTGTTTCATCGCCTATATCTATATTACTCACTTCTAATGGTAACTTTTGTTTTTGCTCATCTTCCTTCAAATTTGTTATAGTTTTCAAAGAAGAGTTTAATTCCTTAGTCTTATTATATGAGTATACACATAATACTAAATTAAATAAAATACTAACCACTAAAATAATTCTAATTATATTCTTTTTAAGCATATTGTTCTCCTTAACTTGTAACAAATAATTTTATCCATATTATTTCATAATATACTTTATATGTCAAATAAAGTATACTTTTAATTAGAAAATTTAATTACTTAATACAAATTAATATTAAAAATGCTCTAATAATGAAATATCTTTTGGTGATACATTAAATTTATTTTTGAAATTTCTAAAAAATGTAGAATAATTTTTAAAACCAGAATAAAAACAAGCATCAGTTAAAGAGTATCCTTTTAATATAAGAGACCTAGCTTTAAAAAGTCTCTTTTCTGTAATGTATTGTATTATGGTATATCCTGTTTCTTTTTTAAATAGATGCATAAGATAAGATCTATTTAAATAAAAACTTGCAGCTAAGTCATTTATATTAATATCAGAAGATAAATTATCATTTATGTATGATAATACTTCTAGCACTTTCTTATTTGAAATAGCTTTAGATGATATTTTTAAAAAATTATTTTTTATATATTTATTAAGAAGAACCATAAATTTTATAAATATAGCATCTCTATAAATATTATTTAAAACATCCGTATTTTCAAAAGAACTTTTAAGTTCATCAATTTCATAATATAAATTAGATATTCTATTATTATAATTAATTATATTGGCTTTATTCTTAGATGCATTAATAAAACAAAAAGATAAATCAAAATTCTTTTTATTACATGAATGAAAAAATTCTGGTGATATATAAATTACTATTCTTTCATAAGGAGTATCATCATGAATTACAGGTTTGTGAATTTCAGATGGGTTAACAAGCACAATATCATAAGCATTTAAATTATAAGATTTACCTTCAATGTGATAAGTTACATTTCCATTTATAAATATTAATATCTTAAAGAAGTCATGATAATGATATTTAAATATTTTTTTATGTTTGTCTATTATATGAAAAATTTTAAAATTACTATTTAAATAACCTGTTTTCTTATACAAATTTAAATCAGCCAAATTCCTCACTCCTCTTTTAAATTATAGCACTATTTACAATAAAATAAGCATAATTTATATATTTATTTAAAATTATCGCAAGTAAAATAAAGGTAAATTAAGTTTTGGAGGTATAATATGAATTTAAGATTTGAAAAATATAATGGGTTAGGAAATGATTACCTTGTTTATGATTGTAACAAAAATAGTAAAAAACTAAATACAGATGCAATAAAATTAATATGCAACAGAAATTTTGGTTTAGGTTCTGATGGAATTTTAATTGGCCCTATAATAAAAAATAATAAAATATCTGTTAAAATAGTTAATCCTGATGGAAGTATAGCAGAAAAAAGTGGCAATGGTGTTAGAATATTTGCAAAATATTTAAAAGATGCAGGTTATGTTAAAGAGAATGAATTTAACTTAAATACATTAGGTGGTTTAGTAAAAGTAAAATATTTAAATAATAAAGGAACATTAATGACTGTTTCTATGGGGAAATTATCATTTGATAGTAATGATGTAGGAACCATAAATACACCACAAAAAACTGTAAATATACCCCTAATTTTTGGAGATAAATCATATAAATGCACATGTGTTTCTATTGGAAATCCTCATTGTGTTATTCCAATGAAAGAAATATCAAAAGAAAAAGTATGCGAAATAGGAAGATTCTCTGAAACAGCAAAATATTTTCCAAATAGAATAAATACTCAAATAGTAAAAGTAATAGATAGAAATAATATAAGCATTGAAATATTTGAAAGGGGTGCAGGTTATACTCTTGCTTCAGGAAGTAGTAGCTGCGCAGCTGCAGGTGCAGTTTATAAACTAGGTCTTGTAGATAATGACATTACAGTTCATATGCCTGGAGGCAGTCTTAAAATTCAAATTGAAAAAGATATGAATGTTTTTATGACAGGCACTGTTTCTTATGTAGGAACAATGATTCTTAGTAATGAATTTTTTAACAATATAAAAAATATAGATAGATTTGCGTAAAAGCAAATCTACCTATATATTATATTTTCTATTTAAAATTCATTTCTTCGAAATAATTAATTTTCATAGCACGACGTACATCTGTTAATGTTTCTTCAGCTTTTTTCTTTGCAATTTCACTACCTGCTCTTAAAATTTCATACACTTCTGGAATGCGCTTTTCCCATTCATTACGTCTTTGTCTTATAGGCGCAAGTTCTTCTTGTATTATGCTATTTAAAAATTTCTTTACCTTAATATCACCAAGACCACCTTTTGTATAGTGTTCCTTTAATTCAGCTAAATTATTATACTCTGGTAAAAATTCTTGAAAATGTTCGTCACGACAAAAAGCATCAAGGTAAGTAAAAACAGGATTATTTTCAACATTGCCTGGATCTTGAACTCTTATATGATTTGGATCAGTAAACATTGACATAATCTTTTTCTTTATTTCTTCAGGCTCATCAGAAAGATATATACAATTTCCAATAGACTTACTCATTTTAGCTTTACCATCTATTCCTGGTAATCTTAAGCAAGCAGCATTATCTGGCAAAATAATACTAGGTTCTGTTAATGTTTCACCATATACTGAATTAAACTTATGAACTATTTCTTTACATTGTTCAATCATTGGCATTTGATCTTCTCCAACGGGTACAGTTGTTGCCTTAAAAGCTGTAATATCTGCTGCCTGACTTATAGGATAACAGAAAAATCCAACTGGAATACTTGCTTCAAAATTCTTTTGTTTAATTTCAGCTTTTACTGTAGGGTTTCTTTGAACTCTTGAAACAGTTACAAGATTCATATAATAAACTGTTAATTCTGTAAGTTCTGGAATCATTGATTGAATAAATATAGTTGATTTATTAGGATCAATTCCACAAGCCAAATAATCAAGTGCAACTTGAATTATATTTTTTCTTACTTTTTCTGGATTCTCTGCATTATCAGTAAGTGCCTGTGTATCAGCAATCATAATATAAATTTCATCATATATATTTGAATTTTGCAATTTGACACGTTCTTTAAGTGAACCAACATAATGTCCTACATGAAGTTTTCCTGTTGGACGATCACCTGTTAAAATTACTTTTTTCATAATCACCATTTCCTTTCATTGTCATTAAATTAAAATTAATGACATTTCACAAACATAATTTGATTATATTACTCCACTTTAACAGCGTCAACTTTTACCTCTTTCTTAATAAATTGCCTATAAAAAATAATACCTACTAAAGATGTTATAACTTCTGTTGTTGGAAATGTAAGCCAAAAATAGTTAAGTCCTAGTTTAGAAAAAATATAACCTAACGGAACAAAAAGAACTACTGTACGTATAATTGTAAGCATTGAACTTTTTAATGCATAACCTACAGATTGAGCAAACATAACAGGTGTGCAATTTTAAATAAAATTTTACTTATTCTTTCTGTACCAAAAAAATCCCCATTCACTTCCATATTTTCTCCTGTTTTTAAATAAGGACTGCTAAAAAGCAGTCCTTAACTTATTATTCTTGTTCTATTATAACCTTCTTAGCATTAAGTATTGATGTAGCACTCATTGAAAATTCATCTAAGCCATATTCTACTAATGTTGGAATTGCAGCTTCATCTCCTGCCATTTCTCCACACATTCCTACCCATTTGCCATGCTTATGCGCTCCATCTATTGTCATTTTTATAAGTCTTAAAACTGCTGGATGCATTGGATTATAAAGATATGATACCTTTTCACTCATTCTATCTGCAGCAAGTGTATATTGAATTAAATCATTTGTTCCTATTGAGAAGAAATCAACATGCTTTGCAAGTTCATCAGCCATTACTGCAGCAGCAGGTATCTCTACCATTATACCCCATTTTATTTCTTCTGAATACTTAATTCCTTCTGATTTAAGTTCTTCTTTACATTCTTCTACTACTTTCTTTGCATCTAAGAATTCTTGAAGTCCTGATATCATTGGAAACATTACACAAAGGTTACCATATACTGATGCTCTAAGTAATGCTCTAAGCTGTACTTTAAATAAATCCTTCTTATCTAAACATAATCTTATTGCTCTATATCCTAAAAATGGATTCATTTCTTCTGGTAATGGCATATATGGAAGCTTTTTATCTCCTCCAATGTCTAAAGTTCTTATTACAACTTGCTTGCCATTCATTTTTTCTAGCACATGCTTATAACTTTCAAATTGTTCCTCTTCTGTTGGAGCATTTTCTCTATCCATATATAAGAATTCTGTTCTGAATAAACCTACTCCATCTCCACCATTTGCTATTACTCCATCTACATCTTCTGGTTTTCCTATATTACCACATACTTCTATTCTCTTGCCAGATTTTGTAGTAGTTTTAACTTCTATAAGCTTCTTTAATTCTTCTTTTTCTTTATTAAAGTTTTCTTCTTTTTGCTTATATTCTTTTATTATATCCTCTGAAGGATTTATGAAAACATCTCCTGTTATTCCATCTACTATAACAGTATCACCATTTTTTACTGATGATGTTATATCTGAAAGACCAAGTACTGCAGGAATTTCAAGTGTTCTTGCCATTATTGCTGCATGTGATGTTCTTCCTCCTATATCAGTTATAAAACCTATAACCTTACTTCTGTCAAGTCCAGCTGTATCTGATGGTGTTAAATCATGAGCAACTACTACAGTGTTGCTATCAGAAATTTCCATTTCATCTCCACCCTTACCTGCAAGGTTTAAAATAATTCTTTTAGATACATCTTTTATATCTGCAGCTCTTTCCTTCATATATGCATCTTCCATTGAATCAAATATAGCGACAAATGTGTTTGTAACATTTTCTACTGCCTTAAGAGCATTCACTTTGTTATTTTCTATTTCAAGAGCCATTGCTCCAGTAAATTCAGGATCATCTAATAATGTTATATGAGCTTCAAAAACTGCTGCTTTTTCTTGGCCCATTTCCTTCATTGCTTTTTCTTTAACTTTTTCAAGCTGACTTTTTGAAGCAGCTAATGAATCTTCAAGTAATTTCTTTTCACTTTCAACATCTTCTACTGTGCTGTCTGTAATAATAATCTCTTCATTCTCTTTTAAAAACACTTTTCCTATAGCATATCCTCTTGAAGCCGCTATACCCTTTTTGTTCATAATCCTATTCCTCCTCGAAAATGTTAATATATTTATACTCGAATATTAGCATTAATACCACTATATTTGTGGTATTAATGCTATATAAATAAGTTAATTAATTTGTCTTTTATAGTCAAGTACTATTTGCTTTATTTTTTTATATTTAATTAAAAATGTTATTATTTTGCTGATTTTATTGGTTTTTTAAGCAATGCAAGGATAAACATACCAACTATTGAACCTAATGCTATTGATAATAAATAGTATAATGGATTACCAACAACTGCTACTACAAATATACCTCCATGAGGAGCTCTAAGTGTACAATCAAATGCCATTGATAATGCTCCTGCAACTGCTGAACCTGCAACACATGCTGGAATAACTCTTATAGGATCTGATGATGCAAATGGAATTGCACCTTCTGTTATAAATGATAATCCCATTACATAGTTAGTAATACCTGATTTTCTTTCACTTTCTGTAAATCTATTTTTGAAGAAAGTTGTGCAAAGTGCTATTGCAAGTGGTGGAACCATACCACCAGCCATTACTGCTGCCATTATGTCATAATTTCCTGAAGCAATGGAAGCTGTACCAAAAACATATGCTGCTTTATTTACAGGGCCACCCATATCAACTGACATCATACCACCAAGTATTATTCCAAGAAGTATTTTACTAGTACCACTCATAGCATTTAGTCCATTAGTCATCCAATCATTTATAGCTGCAACTGGTGGATTTATAATATAAGTCATGCATAAACCAATTAAAAGTATTCCAAAGAATGGATATAAAAGCACTGGTTTTAAACCATCTAAAGCATTTGGTAATTTATCAAATAATTTCTTTAATCCAAGAACTAAATATCCTGCTGCAAAACCTGCAATAAGTGCTCCTAAAAAGCCTGAGCCACCACTACTTGCAATTGCACCACCTACAAATCCTACTGCAAGAGCTGGTCTATCTGCTATACTCATTGCAATAAATCCAGCAAGTATAGGCAACATAAATCCAAAGGCTGTACCACCAGTTGTTTTAAAGAATGCTGCAACTGGAGTATTCATTCCAAAATTTGATGGATCAATTGAATAGTCATCTAAAAGAAATGCTAATGCTATTAATATTCCTCCACCAATTACAAATGGTAACATATGTGATACACCATTCATTAGGTGTTTATAAATAGTTCTTCCTATTCCTTCTTTTTCCTCATCTTCATTATCTGCTTCCTTCGAATTATTTCCAGAATGATAAACATGTGCATCACCATTTATGGCTTTTGTAATTAATTCCTCTGCTTTGTTTATACCATTTGAAACTTTAGTTTGAATAACCTTTTTTCCATCAAATCTATCCATTTCAACTTGCTTATCTGCTGCTACAATAATACATTCTGCCTCTTTAATTTCCTGCTTTGTTAAAACATTTTTAGCTCCACCAGAGCCATTTGTTTCAACCTTTATTGTAATGCCCATTTCCTTAGCCTTTTTTTCTAAACTTTCTTGAGCCATATATGTATGTGCAATTCCTGTTGGGCAAGCTGTTACAGCTAAAATTCTATAACCTTCCTGTGGTTTTTCTTTATTTTCTTCCTCTTGAAATTTTTCTTTTTCCTTATCATTAATTAGTTTTAAATATTCATCAACTGATTTTGCATTAATAAGTTGTTCTTTAAAATCTCCATCCATTAACATAGTAGAAAGTCTTGCAAGAACCTCTAAATGAAGATTATCAGCTTCCTTTGGTGCTGCTATCATAAAAAATAACTTAGCAGGTTCACCATCTAATGAATCATAATCAACACCATCTTTAACTACCATTGAACTAAGTCCAGCTCTAGTAACAGCTTCAGTTTTTCCATGTGGTATTGCAATTCCATCACCAATTCCAGTTGAGCTTAATTCCTCTCTATCAAGGACTGCTTTTTTGTATATTTCCTTATTTTTTAGATTACCAGACTTATCCATTAAGTCTACTAATGTGTCTACTGCTTCCTGTTTATTGGAAACCTTTACGTTAAGTGCAATTGAATCTTTTTTTAATAAATCAATAATACGCATAAAAATCACTCCTCTTTACCTTTAGTTTTTTTATAAAATCCCCTTATTATTATAATGTTTTGTATAAATTATAAGCTTCCTCTTTAGTTGCAAGCTTATCTGAAAATGCACTAGCACTTCCTGTAGCTACAGCCATTTTAAATGCTTTTGTCAATTCTTGACTATTTTCAATATATCCATGTATAAATCCAGCTACCATTGAGTCCCCAGCTCCTACTGAGTTTTTAACAATTCCTTTAGGTGCCTTACTTTGAATTATTTGACCATTTTCACCAACTAATATAGCTCCATCACCAGCCATTGAAATTAATACATTTCTAGCACCCAAATCTTGAAGCTTTTTAGCATATTTAATAATATCTTCATTTGTATTTATTTCTACTTTAAACATTTCAGCTAATTCATGATTATTTGGTTTTATTAAAAATGGATTATATTTAAGTACATTTAATAAAAGATCTTTAGTTGCATCAACTACTACTTTTATATTTTTTTCTTGAAGCATTTCTAAAATATTTTCATATATATTACTTGGAAGTGAACTTGGAATACTTCCAGCAAGCACGAGTATATCTCCTTCTTTAATTTCATTAATTTTTTTATAAAGTTTTTCTATGTCTTCATTTGAAATTTCAGGTCCTGCACCATTAATTTCACTTTCAATAGTTCCTCTAAGCTTTACATTTATCCTTGAAAGTCCTTTGTCTAACTTTATAAAATCACTTTGGCAACCTATTTCTTTTAATTGATCTTCTATTTGTTTTCCTGTAAAACCTGCTATAAACCCAAGAGCATTACTATCATTTCCTAAGTTTTTAAGTACCATGGAAACATTAATTCCTTTACCTCCAACAAAAATCTGTTCTTTTTCTGATCTATTAACAGATCCTTGTTTAAAGTTTTCTATATCCATCACATAGTCTAATGATGGATTAAATGTTACTGTATAAATCATCTTTTTCCACCTCCACTACATTTAAATTGTTTTTTAATTTAGAATTACTAAGTTTTGTTGTAATAATAGTTCCTGCATTTAATGATGCAAATGTTACAGAAAATACTTTTCCAAACTTGCTTTTATCTGCAAGTATATAAACATTTCTGCATTTACCTATTGCAGCTTCTTTTACAATTGATTCATTAACATCTGGTGTTGTAAATCCTGCTTTTTCACTAATTCCATTAGTTCCAAAAAAGCCTTTTGTAAAATTAAACTTATTTAAATTCATAACTGCCTCAGTTCCAACTAATGCTTCAGTAGATGATTTAAGTTCACCTCCTAAAATAAAAACTTTAAACCCTCTAGCAGAAAGTTTTTTAGCATGTTCTATTCCATTAGTTACAAAGATTGCTCCCTTTTCTGTTATGTAATTTATCATATATTCAGTAGATGTACCTGCATCAATATAAACAAAATCTTTATCCTTTATTAGCTTTGCCCCATATGAAGCAATTTTAATCTTTTCTTTTTTATTTAATTGATATTTTGATTTTACATCCTTCTCTTCAACTATTAATTCATTGTCTAATTCTAGTGCTGTAGCGCCACCAAATACTCTATTTAATTTTCCCATTTCATCGAGAGTTTTCAAATCTCTTCTAATGGTTGACTCTGATGTATTTAAAGCTTCTACAAGTTCAACTACAGTAACTGCTTTCTTTACATTTAAAATATTTAAAATTTTATTGAACCTTTCTTTTGATAACATTTACATCACCTCCTTGTCATTATAATATATCTTTTTTCTTTCAAAGTCAAGCATAAATAATCATTTTCTTTCGTTTTTTTGATTGTTTTTGATTTATTTTCAGAAGTTCATTTTTTATTTTTACTAAAATGAACTTTTGTTATATTTTTAAAATTGCATTATGATTATATTGAACTTTTTCTTATGAAGTGTTATTCTTATATTATTAAAAATGAACTTTTTTAAAATTGAAGTTAAAATAATTACTAAATAGGAGGTTTTCCTTATGGCTGATTCAGTATTTTCAAATAGACTTAAAGAAGCTATGAACAAAAAAGGAATGAAACAAGTTGATTTACTAAAAGCAGCAAATAAACAGGGAGTAAAGCTTGGTAAAAGCCAAATTAGTCAATATGTAAGTGGCAAAGCTATTCCTAGAGAAAACATTGGAAGCTTTTTAGCAAATACATTAAATGTTAGTGAACAATGGCTATATGGTAAAAATTCAAAGTCTTATATATGTGATATTTCAAGCGCAAAGGAAAATGCTATGGTTGAAGGGAGTTTAAATATGCGTAAATTTAATAAATCATCAAAATTAGATAATGTTTTATATGATGTAAGAGGTCCTGTTGTAGATGAAGCTGCAAGAATGGAAAAAAGCGGTACGCATGTACTAAAATTGAACATTGGGAATCCTGCGCCTTTTGGCTTTCGTACTCCAGATGAGGTTGTACATGATATGCAAAGTCAATTAACAGAGTGTGAAGGATATTCTGATTCTAAAGGTCTTTTTTCAGCTAGAAAAGCAATTATGCAATATGCTCAACTTAAAAATATTCCTAATGTTTCTATAGATGATATTTATACAGGAAATGGAGTTAGTGAACTTATCAATCTTAGTATGTCTGCATTACTTGATAATAGTGATGAAGTATTAGTTCCAGCTCCAGATTATCCTCTTTGGACTGCTTGCGTAACACTAGCAGGAGGAAAAGCAGTTCACTATATTTGTGATGAACAAGCTGAATGGTATCCAGATATGAATGATATAAAAAAGAAAATAACTGATAAAACAAAAGCAATTGTTATTATTAATCCAAACAACCCTACTGGCGCATTATATCCAAAAGAAGTTTTACAGGAAATTGTAAATATTGCAAGAGAAAATCAACTTATTATTTTCTCAGATGAAATATATGATCGCCTTGTTATGGATGAGGAAGAACATGTTTCTATAGCATCCTTAGCACCAGATTTATTCTGTGTAACATTTAGTGGATTGTCAAAATCTCATATGATTGCTGGTTTTAGAATTGGTTGGATGATACTTAGCGGAAACAAAAATTTAGCAAAGGATTATATTGAAGGAATAAATATGTTATCTAATATGAGACTTTGCTCAAATGTACCAGCTCAATCTATAGTTCAAACTGCATTAGGCGGACATCAAAGTGTAAATAATTATATTATCCCTGGAGGAAGAATATATGAACAACGTGAATTTATATACAAGGCTCTTAATGATATACCTGGAATAAGTGCTGTTAAACCTAAAGCTGCCTTTTATATTTTTCCTAAAATAGATACAAAGAAATTCAACATATTAGATGATGAAAAATTTGCACTAGATTTATTAAAAGAAAAGAAAATCCTTATTATTCATGGTGGAGGATTTAACTGGGAAAAGCCTGATCATTTCCGTGTTGTTTATTTACCTCGTATAGATGTTTTAGAAGATGCTACACAAAAGCTTAGTGAATTTCTTACTTACTATAGACAATAAAAATATTGCCTTAAAATGATTAAATATGATCATTTTAAGGCAACTTTTTTATTATTTAGTTTTCTTTTTAGGTAACATAAAACTAAAAGTTAATATTAATAATATTACAGAAATTATCATCCAAATTACTAATGTAACAGTGCTAGAATCCTTAAACTTATCATAATATCCCTTTAAATATACAACTACAATTATTGCTGGAAGCACATAATTCATATATTTTCTTGCAGATGTAGGAAATGAAATTCCTTTACCTTCATTAGCTTCTTTTATAAAATTATCAAAACCCCATCCATTTTTCCTTACACAAAATAGCACAAATATTAAGCTTCCAAGTGGAAGAATATTATAAGAAACAAGAAAATCCTCTAAATCCATAAGTGTACTTCCTGCTCCAAGTGGTGCTATGTCTGATAAAACATTATATCCAAGTATTGCAGGTAATGATAATATAATAAGTGCAACAATATTAATTGCTACTGATTTTTTACGACTAAAATTGCCAAGTTCCATTGTCATAGCAATTATATTTTCAAATACTGCAATAACAGTTGAGAGAGCAGCAAAAGACATGAAAATAAAAAAGCATGCACCCCATATATTACCACCAGACATGTTATTAAAAACATTAGGTAAAGTTATAAACAATAATGATGGTCCTGCATCAGGTTTAACATTATATGCAAAACATGCTGGAATAATAATTAACCCTGCAATTAATGCCACAACAGTATCAAGAATTACTATATTTATAGCTTCTCCAGTTAACCTTTCTGATTTTTTTAAATAGCTTCCAAATATCTCCATAGACCCTACACCAACACCTAATGTGAAAAATGCATGAGTCATAGCTGCAAACACCGCATTTCCAATGCCAGCTTCTTTAAGCCTATTAAAATCAGGCACAAGATAAAATTTAACTCCTTCTGATGCTCCTGAAAGCATAAGCGAATGTACTGCAAGTACAATCATTAATATTATTAAAAGTGTCATTATAACTTTTGTAATTTTTTCAACTCCATTTTGAAGACCTAAAGCACATATAAGAAATGATATAATAATAGCTATTACAGTCCAAAATATCATTGTATAAGGCTCAGATAACATTCCATTAAATGCTGATGCTACTCCATCTGGATCTAAGCCACTTAAACTACCTCTTAAGGCTTTATATGAATAATAAAGCATCCATCCTGATACCATAGTATAAAACATCATAAGAAGATAATTTCCTGCTACAGCAAACCATTTAAATCTGTGCCACTTTCCATCTTCACTTTGAAGAATATCAAAAGCCTTTACTATACTCTTATTACTTCCTCTTCCAATTGCAAATTCACATATTATAATAGGAAGCCCCAGTATTGCAAGAAATACTAAGTATATTAGTATAAATGCTGCTCCTCCATATTCACCGCAAATATAAGGAAATTTCCACACGTTTCCAAGACCTATGGCACATCCAGCAGAAACAAGTATGAATCCCAGTCTAGATTCAAAATTTTCTCTTTTGTCCAAAATTATTCCCTCCAAGCAAAAAATTAATTTAAAAATTTTATATTATCAAGTACACTATACTTTTTACCAATTTTCACAACAAAAATTGATATTAATGTTCCTGTTAATATCCCTGTTATAACATCTGTTGGATAATGAACTCCAACATAAAGCCTTGATAATGCTATTAAAGATGATAATGCTAACAATGCAATTCCATATGTTTTTTTATTTTTTGGTAAGCATTGATAAATTGTTGCTGCTACCGCAAAAGATATGGCAGCATGTCCAGATGGAAATGATAAATCCTTTGGCCTTGCAATCAAAATATTAAGTCCATTAACAACTTCATAAGGTCTTATTCTTGCAACAAGATTTTTTAAAATTAAATTATTTACAATAAAAGTTGCCAAAATTGCAACTATGCACAAAATACCCATTTTTCTAGTATTTCTAGAAATAAGTAACAATATACATATTGCAATCCAAAGCACTCCAGCATCTCCTAAGTGAGTTATAAATTTAAAAAAAGGTGTGCATATTGGATTTCTAACAAACTCTTGAATCCATAACAATATATTGCCATCTAAATTTCCTAAAAGTTCCACCATAAACCTCCTTTTACGTATTTTCTATTAATCATACTATAATATTCTATCACCTTTTCAAAAATTTATCATAAAAATATCTCCAGCATAATATTACAGCTGGAGATATTTTAATTTCTCACCTTTACTTATTTATAATTTATCAAATATTTCTGTCTCCTCTTTTAATTCACTTACTATTTGTTGATTAGTATTCATTTGATCTGTTATATCCTCTACATCCATAGCAAATTTTTGAGTGTTTTCTGCCATACCATTTACTCCATCAGCCCCTTCAGATATTGCCATTGCTATTAATTTAATTGATTCAGCTATTTCAGATGTAGATTTTTTTAATTCCTTAGTTTTTAATGTAAACTCATCCATTACACCATGAATATATGATGAATCTTCTTTATATTTACCACCAGCTTCAACAAATGATTCGAAATCAGGCAATATAATATCATTCATATATTTTACTAAATCACTTGCATGCTTTGATAAATTAGACACAGCTACTGTCACTACTTCATTTATTTCTTGTATATTATTTGCAGCTTTTTTACTTGATTCAGCAAGATTACTAATTTCATCTGCAACTACTGCAAAGCCTCTTCCTGCTTCTCCTGCTCTTGCAGCTTCAATTGAAGCATTAAGTGCTAAAAGATTTGTCTGACTTGATATATCTAATATATTTTCTGTAAGGCTATCTATTTGTTGTACACTTTTACTATCTTCAATAGATTTATTTAACACATCAAGAATTCCTTCTAATTTTTCATTTATAGTTTGCATATTAACTCTTGCTTTATGCTCTATATTATCTGCATTTTTCTTCATAACTACTGAATAATCATTTATTTCACCAGAACGTTTTGATATACTATCAACTTCACTTTTTACTTGTTCAGTATTTGAATTTATTAGTGAAGCATTTTCTGATACCTGTTGCATAGTTGCAGATAATTCTTCTGATAATGCAGAAAGATCAGATGTACCACCATTAAGTTTATTTACATTTTTCATAACTTCATTTACTATCTTATCCATGTTGTCTGAATTATTTACAATAACCTTTAATATCTCTTGAAGCTTAGAAATAAATATATTAATTCCATTAGCTAAACTTCCAACCTCATCTTTAGATGTAACAGATACCCTCTTAGTAAGATCTCCTTTTTCATCCTGCAAATCCTGTATTATAGAAGATAATTCTTTTTCTGCAGTAGTAACTGGTTTTACAATACGTTTTATAACTGTAATAAAAGCATATATTAATGCTATAACTGCAATAAATATACATATAATGTTTATAATTACTGCAACACTATGTACAGTATTTAAGCTTTGTTTTGCTTTATCTGTATCTGCATTAGTTGAATCTTCTAATCCTCCAATAATTGCTTGTATTTCATTACCATATGTAGCTAAATCATTATTTGCACATGCATAAGCTTCTTCTGTATCATTATTTGCACTATATGCTAATAAATTTGCAAGAGCATAATGAAATTTTTCATATGAATTCATAAGTTCATTAAGTTTTTCCTCATCATCAGCAGAAATATACTTTTTATATTCGCTAAAATCTTCATTTATTTGTTTGTCTTGTTCTTTTATAGATTCTGCCACAGAAATCATAGTATTATGATCTGTAGCTATAATATGTGACAAAGCAAGTTTATGAATATTTTGAGCTTTTTGCTTAATATCCCCAAGCTTAGATATGCTACTCATATAATTTTCCGAAATATTTGTGGCATTTCTATTAACATTTTGAATATTTACAAATGCTAATACATTAGACAAAATTGCTACTATTCCTAAAACAATAATAGGAAACATAATTGCAACTTTAATACTACTACCTATTTTTCCTTTAAGCTTTTCAAAATTCTCCATAATATCCCTCCTACTGTTTTATTATTGATGCTGTTATACCTTTTGTCAAATTATCTACTAATTTTTGTAATTCATTATCTGATAAACTTCCTGTACTTACTGCTTTTTGAAAGTTAACTATTGCATCCCAGTAATTAACACCAACTCTTTGTAAAGATGCAAATTGTGACTGACTTAAAAGTGCTTGAATAGCTAAAGATCTACTAACCTCATCTGAATTTGCCACATTAATATTAGAAGGTCCTTGACCTCTTTCTTCAAAACGTAACAATTGATTATCCTCATTTGTAATCCATTCTGCTAATTTATTAGCCCAATCTTTATTTTTTGAATAAGAATTTACACCAATAAGCTTATATCCTGAAAAGGAAGCCATTTGAACTTCTTTGCCGCCACAATTATATGTTGGTAGCTTAGTTGCTCCATAATCATCACCTAAAGCTTCTTTTACCCTTGATTCAAGCCACACACCACTTACACCTGCTATTATGCTTCCATCTTTCATTCCAGAAACTAATCCATCATCATCAGTATTAATAAAACTAGAACTAATTGCCATATTATTAATATATTTTGCCACCTCTAATCCTGATACTTCACCTTCATTCGTATTCCAATTACAATAATTTGTTACTCCATCATCATTTAAGCCCATCTTAAGACCGGTATTTCCAAAAAATGAATAAAGGTACCATCCATTCCAATCCATAGAAAATTTCTTATTATTTTGTGCTGCAACACTTAAAATTTTATCTAAAGATTTTGCATCTTCAGAAGATAAAAATTGCTTATTATAATACAAGAAATATCCATTATCAGCAGTCATTGGATATGCATATAATTTATCATTTATAGATACTGCATCAACTGCACCTTCTATATTATTTTCTTTAATATTGTCTGCATCTATTGCAGGTTCTAATACCCCAGAAGCACTTAATACAGACATTTGATCATCAGCAAACGTAAATACATCTGCTGCATTATTAACATCAGAAAAAATTTGCTCTTTACATGATGCTTCACTCACAGGTTCTATAACAATATCAAAATCAGCTTTATCTTTATATTCATTTTTGAAATTTTCTACTATTTCAGATAATAGTTCACTGTCTTCTTCAGCTCCCCACACCTTTAAAGATACTGCTCCATTTGTATTAGATTGTTCACTAGTTCCCTTACTATTAGAGCATCCAACCATTGAAACCATAAAAATACTAGCTAATAAAACAGCTAAAATTCCTCTACCCTTCATAAAAACACCTCGATATTATTATATTTTTTGTTCTATTCGTCATTATAGTCTACAATTCGACTACATTCAATTAACAAACTATTAATGTTTACTAAACTTTTTAAATGTTTATTAATATTTTATTCAATAAAAAAACACCATGTACATTGTTACATAATGCTTAATTTTTTAGTATTATTATATTTCAAGCTTTTCTTTAATTATAATTTTAATTTATTATATCAAAAATAAGGTGATGTCAAAAGTTTAACTTTTACATCACCCTGAAACAATTTTCATTATATTTTTGCTACATTGCTTTTCTATAAATTTCTGCAATTTCCTCTTCTGTAAATACTACCGGATTATTTTTAATGCTAGCTGCAGATACCTTAAGGCAATTCTTTGCCATCCAAGGAATATCTTCTTCCGTAAATCCAAAATCAGATAATTTACATTCTAAATCAAGTTTTTTAAGTAGTGTTCTAATTTTAGGAGCACAATCTTCTGCTGTAACTCCTCCAAATATTCTTGCAATCTTTGCAAATTTAAAATGCTCTCCTTTACAAGATGCTTCTATAACTGCTGGTGTTAATGCAGCCAAGCCTTGTCCATGAACAATATCCCTTAAGCCACTTGCAGGATGTTCCATGCCATGAGCTAAAGTAACTCCTGCAGTATTAATTACCATACCACCAATTGTACTTGCTAGTGTTATCTTTTCCCATGCTTCTTTGCTAGCTTTACCTTCATATACATCTACTAAATTATCAGCAATAAGTGATATTGCATATAAACTTAAAGCATCTGTAAATGGTTGTGCAATTTTTGAAGTATATGCTTCTATGCTATGACATAATGCATCAAATCCAACAGAAGCCAAAACCTTCTTTGGCATTGTCATCATACATTCAGGATCTACAATTGATACCTTAGCTACAATAGCATTTGTACGTAGTGATTTCTTATCGCCAGTTTCTGGATTTGTAAGTACAGCAAAGCCATTTCCTTCAGAACCAGTACCACAAGTTGTTGGAATAAGAACTAGTGGTAAAGCTTTATCACTTGTTGATTTATTAAATATATAATCATTTATATTGCCATTGTTAACACTTAAAAATGCAATAGCTTTAGCACAATCCATTATGCTGCCACCACCAATTGCAACAACAACATCACAATTATTTTCCTTTGCAAATAATGCACCTTCTTCTGCTGTTGTTGTTAATGGGTTTTGTTTTACCTTGTCAAAAAGAACTGTATCAATTCCTGCTGCCTTTAAACTATTGTTTACTTTATCATATAAACCAGATTTCTTGGCACTGCTTCTTCCTGTAACAATAATAGCCTTCTTACCATAAGGTTTTGTAAGTTCTCCTACCTTATTGACTTTGCCTGATCCAAATTGAATATTTATTGGAAGGAAATAAGAAAATTCTAATGGCTGTACAGCTTCTTCTTTTACTTCTTCCTTGGCTACTTCAAGAGCTTCTAATGCCATATCAATTTCATCTTTAGCTGAAGAATCCTCATCTATTTCAACATCAATATGTGAAGCAAATTTTTCTTTATATTTTAATTTACATGCAATACCAAAAACTATTCCAAGTATAGACCAACTACCTACAATAACCCATTCCTGCCATACAAGAGAACCTCCTGATTTTGGAATAATATACATTGCAACCATAAATCCTGACATAATAATTGCAATAGCACCTATTAATTTATAATTTTTAACTTTATATGGTCTTTTTAAATCTGGATCTTTCTTTCTTAAAATCATAAATGATATTGCAACCATACAATATGCAAGGCAACAACCAAAATTTCCAGCATCCATAACCCAAACAAGCATTTTACGACCACAAAGAGGTGCTAAAATTGATAAACCACCTATTAAATATAATGCATTAGTTGGTGTCTTATATTTCTTGTGTAATTTAACAAAGCATCTAGGAATCATATAAGATTCAGCCATAGAATACATGGCACGACTACCACCTATTAAAAATGAATTCCAGCTTGTAACTATACCACACATACCGCCAACAATAAGTACCTTTGCCATAATAGTACTATTAAACGCCTTAGCCATAGCATCTGCTGTAACAAGTCCTGAAGCTGCTTGAGATGCTACAATGTCAGCATGATTCATTCCATATCCTACAGCTATAATTATTAATGCATAAAATGAAACAGCTAAAATAATAGAAAGAATCATCATTTTTCCTATCTTTTTAAGAGGTACATTAATTTCCTCAGCTGCCTGTGGAATAACATCAAAACCAATAAAGAAAAATGGTGACATAACAGCTACGCTAAGTATATTTTTAAACATACTTCCTGAAGACTCCCCTACAAACAGCTGATCCTGCAAATTTGATACATCACCTGTAATTGCTGATGATACAATTAATAATATACCAACACCACCTATAATAGCAGTTAAAATAGTTTGAAGTATTGCTGCTGTTTTTGCCCCACGTATATTAATATATGTAATAATAATTGCCATTATAATAGCAACTGCAAGCCATGTTGCATAAATATCAAATCCTGCAACAGAATACAAATATCCTTTTAAAAATCCAGGGCAAATATATGTAATAATAGTTGGTAAAGCACAAGCTTCAAAGCATACAACTCCAACATATCCAAGTATTATTGCCCATGTACATATATATGATCCAATAGGTCCCATAGCCTTATAGCTAAATACATGTTCCCCTCCACACTGTGGCATTGCAGATGTAAGTTCAGCATAAGTTAACCCAACAAAAAATATCATTATGCCACCAATTGCAAATCCAACAACAGCTCCAATTACTCCACCTTTTTCTATCCAATCACCTGAGGATACAACCCATCCCCATCCAATCATTGCTCCAAAAGCAATTACAAGTATATCCCATGCACTAAATACTTTTTCAAATTCTGATTTTTTCTTATCCATTTTTTTCACCTTCCTATCGTAGTAACAAATATCTAGCAGAGTTAAATTAAAAAAGAAAAAGGTGCAAAAAACAAACTAAATCTTTGTTTCTTAACACCTTTGTTAAATATCTATATAAAAATTATTCTTCTTCGAATCTCAAATCTATTAATTGCATTATGTATTCTGCAGTTTTATAAATTCCAAGTACACTGCTATCTATTAGCATATGACGATTTTTTCTATCACCACGATAGGTACCTGTTACATATTTATAACGTGAATGAAGCATTTCATCATTATATTTTACCAATTCAGCTGCTTCTTTTTTTGATACATTATTTTTCTCCATAATATTTTGTATTCTAAAATCCTTTGGAGCATATATAAATATATTTAAGCAGTCCTTTCTATCCTTTAATATATAATCACTGCATCTACCAATAATTACACATGATGATTTTTTTGCGAATTTTTGAATTACCTCAAATTGAGTATATATAACTCTGTTAGTAAGATTAGCATACCTTGGACCAAGCTTTGTCTCAAAGCTATATTTTACATTATCCCCAGTATCCGCCTTTTCAACCAATTCCCTATTTACACCAAGCTTTTCTACAACTCCATCAACTAGATCTCTATCATAATATTTTATATTAAGAGAATCAGCAATTATTTTTCCTATTTCAGGGCCACCACTACCATATTCACAGCCAATTGTTATTACGAAATGCTTCATAAATATCGCTCCTCTCTGTATTATTTTATTAATGCCTCTACAGATTCCTTAATTATTTCAAATC
The DNA here is from genome assembly GCF_052066735.1 of Clostridium sp. HCP1S3_C6. Classification (NCBI taxonomy): domain Bacteria; kingdom Bacillati; phylum Bacillota; class Clostridia; order Eubacteriales; family Clostridiaceae; genus Clostridium; species Clostridium sp. HCP1S3_C6. Next base: position 26,553 of record NZ_JBQHRN010000009.1, on the reverse strand, counting down.
CTTTATCACATTGTTCTTTTGTTACTATTAATGGTGGTATCATTCTTATAATATCATTTCCAATAGCTGTTATAAGCATTTTACGATGTAAACATTCATGTTTAACATCTACAGCATTAATACTACCATCAAATTCAACACCTACTAATAATCCTTGATGTCTTACTTCTTTTACATGTGGTAAGGTTGCTAATTTTTCACTAAAATAATCTCCCATTTTTTTAGCATTGCCAGCACAATCTCTATCTAATAATTCATTTACTTCTGCAAGAGCAGCTGCACAACATACAGGATGTCCTCCAAATGTTGTACCATGTGATCCCATTGTAAATGCTTTTGAAACATCTTCTCTAGCACAAATTGCTCCAATTGGCATTCCTCCTCCAAGAGCCTTTGCCATAGATACTATATCTGGTTTTATTCCATAATTCATATAAGACATAACCTTACCAGTTCTACACCATCCTGTTTGTACTTCATCTAGTAAAAGTAATATTCCTTTTTCATCACAAAATTCACGAAGACCCTTCATAAATTCTGGTGTTGCAGGATTTACTCCACCTTCACCTTGTACAGGTTCAATCATTATACCAATAGTGTTTTCTGTACATGCATCCTTAAAAGCTTGGAGATTATTATATTCTGCATAAGTAAATCCTGGAGTCATATCACCAAAGCCTATTTGACAAGCATTGTCAGGTTGGCCAGTAGCACTCATAGCACCAAATGTTCTACCATGGAATGATTTAGCAGCTGTTACTATATTATATTTATGTGGTCCATATTTTTCTACTCCATATTTACGAGCCATTTTAATCATAGCTTCATTTGCTTCTGTTCCTGAGTTTTGGAAGAATATTTTATCCATACCAATTGTAGTACATACCTTTTCCGCAAGTAATGCTTGTGGAATTGTGTATGGGTAATTAAATGTTTGCATAATATCTTGACACTGATCTATAATTGCTGCAACTACCTTTTCATTACAGTTACCTGTGCTGTTTACTGCAATACCTGCATAAAAATCTAAATAAGGAGTTCCTTTTTCATCATACATATACATATCTTTTGCAGTTTCTGCAAGAAAATCATATCTTTCATATGTTTCAATCATATATTTATTTACTTTATCCTTTATATCCTGTGCTGTTAATCCTAAATCTTTTAATTTCATAATAATCTCCTCCTAAAATAAAGATTTTGGCCAAAAAATCTAATAAATAAAAAAGAGCAAAGTAACTTACAATTTGTAAGCACCTTTGCTCTTTATGTCTCTTATATTGTACAAATATATATTATCACGCATTTTATTGCATGTCAACAATATTTTGTACTTTTATTATTTTTACTTATATATTAGTATTTTAGCCATTTTAGAGGGTTTTATTTCTATCTATCTATATATTACGAATAAATTTTTGTACATTATTTTAGACATCCTTTGTAAAAAAATATTAATTATAAGCTACAAAAAAACTCATAAAGCTTACTAAAGACTTAGTATTATTTATATACCTATGCATTTGGTCTGATTCAAATCTAAAAACATCTTTCTTTGTAACAATATTTATAGCACCCTGAGATTCAATTGTTACTTCTCCATCAAGTACTGATATATATTCACGAGTCTTTTCTCCATGACCGCCACTTACATATATGCCACCTGGTTCTATATCAATTCTATAAATTTCCACTGTTCTATTATCTTCATAAGGAAAACATGTCCATACCCTATATTGCCCTACAACTTCCTTTGTAGGCACTGTTTCCTCTACTGTTACCAGGCAAGAATCCATTGGTGGTGCTTCAATTAAGTCATTAAATTCTATTCTAAGACCACTTACAATTTTTCCAAGTACGCCAATGGATGGATTTGCACTGCCCCTTTCAATTTGAGCAAGCATACTTTTACTTACGCCTGTTTGTTCTGCAACTACATCAAGACTCATACCTTTGGAAGTTCTAATTCTTTTTAAATTAACAGAAATATTATGTGATAAATAATCCATTTAAATCCCTCCCTAATATATAAAAAATAAAATTGTCATTTTATTTTTTATATATTACATTTATATTTGAATCTTGTCAATAAACTTATTTATTAAAAACTACAAATTGTCAAATCCTTCTATCATTTGTTCTGACAAAGAAATAGTTTTTTCTAGTATATCATGAATAGAACTTATTTTTTCAACATGCGTTTCAGCCTCATTATTTGCATTCTTAATAGAATTCATTATTTCATCTAAATGTTTTACTATAGAATTTAATGTAGTTTTTATTTCAGCTGCTGATTCACTACTTTCATTTGCTAACTTTCTCATTTCAGAAGCAACAACAGAAAAACCACGTCCAGCTTCACCACTTCTAGCTGCTTCAATAGAAGCATTTAATGCTAAAATATTTGAACTAGATGCATTATGACTTACACCGTTAACAACATTAGAAGCATTCAAAACATCATTTTCTATCCTTGATGTCATATTTACCATATTTGATAGCATTGTTGCAAGATTTCCTATACCACTTATTGTATCTTGAATTGAGCTATTAACATCCTTTATTGAATTCTTAAATTGACAGGTAAGTTCTTGCATTTCAGTTTTTTTCTCAACACTATATGTAGCAATAATACATCCAACAACCTCATTACCATCCTTTATTGGTACAAGATTACCTTCCATAGGCTTTCCCACAACTTCTTTAGGTAATATATTGTGTTTTTTTATACCTTTAGAAATAACAATATCAAATGCACCAGTAGGATCATAAAATTTTTGACCAACTTCAACAGCTGGTGGAATTGTTGGTGGAATAGAATATCCTCTTACTATACTATCTGTATCCAAAACTGTTATTAATACATCCTTGTCATTTAAGTCTCTAACTAAATCAATATTCTCTATAACATTCTCCAATACCTTATTCATTACCATATACCCCCATTAATATTAAATATATCTCATAATAATGTTACCACACGTATTGCATAAAGTAAATTATACCTCGAAATATATACTTTTTATGCAAAAAACTAATTATTTTGGTGTTTTTTAAACTAAAAAAAGATACTGGCACTATGTCCAATACTTTATACCATCTTATTTTTTATCCTTATATGCATATCCAAAGTTAATTGGTGGCGCTGTAACGGATACATAAACAAATTCAGTATCCCCATCATTTAACAATCCATGTACATCGTTATCAGCAAAACGAACAACATCACCTGCCATAAACTCTTTCTCTGTTTCTTCTGCAAGTAATAATTTTCCCTTTCCTTTCGTTGCATACCATATCTGCTCTGATGCTTTATGTGTATGTCTTGGTTGACAAGCTCCAACTTCAAGATGTACCTCTGTAATTGTTACCCTTTCACTAGAAGAGTTTTCTGGATTTAGCAATTGTTTTGAAAACACTCCTGGATTTGATAACTCAACTATGTTTTGTCTATTAATAAATTCCATAAATTCTTATTCTCCTTTGCCTTAAAATTGTGTATTGACCAATTTAACAAATTCCAGTTTTTTATATTATGTCTAATTTAAGTAATTATACAATTGTTTTATATATTGTGTTTATGTTGTTTTATAACTTTATGGGAGTGTTTATATGAAGCATCACTCATAACATTCTATCACTGCCAATGTTCCTCCCAAGTACATTTTAACTAATAATGTACATACATTCTAGTCATTTCTGGCTCATTATCCCCTTGCACCATACATAAAAATTTCCAACAATATCTTTCATAAAAACCTGTATGATCTGTAACAAGGTACAAACCATCCATACTCTGTATCTTTGTTAAGATAAGCTTCCATACATTCTAAGTAAGCTTCCTTTGGTATTCCCCATTTAGAGCTAAACCAACTGGCTGCTGCCTCTTTTAGCTCTGGTTGTTCCATCAATGTAATAATATTTATAATTTTTCATTTTATTTTTTCTCCTATTTCATCATTATTTTATCTCAAAAACAATATCGTTGCCATGCAACCACCACAACGGTTAAATACTTTCACATTTCAAGTCTTTGTATTCAATATGTATCTAATATTTCTTTTATGCAAGTATTCCTTTGTGTCCGTCTGACTTCCCCATGTCCTTTTATCAACACTTGTCTTACGCACCTTTAAATTGGCATTAAAAAATACTTATGGTAATATTTTGCATCATAATACTATATTTGTCAAATAAAGTTTTCTAAGAATATCATCATAAATTAAAGAATATAAAAAGAAATCCCACAAACACAAGGTTTGTGGGATATAAAATACTGTATAAAAGTTTGAAAAACTATCTCTTTGAGAATTTGAAAGGACTGGTTTATGCGGTTTGTGTGGGGTTTGTTAGTTACATGTTAGTTATGGATATAATTTGATATCGCTTAATACAAGAAAATTAATATTGTACTAATTTTCTGAATCACCTATATACTTAATCCTAAAATCAAATATATTAGCCCCTAAATCAGAAAGGCTAAGATATTTAGCTGATTTATTTGTACTATCCTTTTTATAATACGCATATAAATCATAACTTTTAACATTAAACACATTTTCGTTATTATCTCCACAGCTTCCTTCTAATATGAATACTGCACTATCATATGCACTATAACTCAAATCAGATGGAAACTTTCCATTAAACGATACCTGTGGATATTTGCTTGCTCCACCAACAAATTTATATCCATCATATCCCATCATCACCCAGCCTCTATCGCAATCCCAATAAACATATATTTCCTTCATATCGTAATTTAATTGGATAATCTGATTTGTTTCCATTAATTCTATATTTTTAACTGTTTTTATAGGGAAAAATATATATATTAATACCCTCAAAATGAAAAATACTGATATAATTAATGATACAATAAAAATTTTTTTCTTTTTACTCATAATCAATCTACCTTCTTGGTGCTCCTTTATCAATTATAGTTATACTTCCATCTTCGTTCATCTCTTTCCAATAGACATCACTATTCTTATAAACAACATTACCATTTTGATCTACAACAGGTTTTTTATCAATTTTTGCATTTGCACTATAATCAATATCAGGATAATCACTACAACCATCCTCACAAAAATGTTTACCAATATTATAACCAGTTATATTTTCTATATATTTTTCCCCTTTGAATATAATATCTTTATTTTTATACATACCTTCAAAAGAAACCTGGCCACCTGCATTATCAACATCTCTTCCTACTCCTGGTACTGAATCAGGTGTTGGATCACATACAGCCTCAGCAGTTCCACCAATCTTTTTTACCCATTCTCCTGCAAAACTTCTACCTTCAGTGACTGTTCCCATATTTCAAGAACCAAAGAATGTATGAACATTTGAAAATGCATTTCTATTTATACTGCTACCTTTTATTTCTTTAGATAATATATTTATTGGATCATCACCTTGGTAATCTAAAATATACTTCTATACTTTGTAATTGTTTCTTGCACCACCGCATTATCTATTTTAAATTGCATTTTTATTCTCCACCCTTATTTTCATTTTTATGAAATTCTTCATCTTCAGATTTCATATTTTCAAATTCTTCTTGCAATTTTTCAAATTCCTCTTCAGTCATTTTTATATCATTACTCATTTATATCACCACTAAGTTTAATATATAATTTATTTTATAATTGCTTTTTTTTGCCTTATTGTAAATATTTTACACGCAAAGTGTTATACTTGTCAAATAAAATTAACCCAAGAATATCAAAATAATTATAGAAAAATATAAAAAGAAATCCCACAAACACAAGGTTTGTGGGATATAAAATACTGTATAAAAGTTTGAAAAACTATCTCTTTGAGAATTGAGGAGCTCTTCTTGCTTTCTTAAGACCGTATTTCTTTCTTTCTTTCATTCTTGGATCTCTTGTTAAGAATCCAGCTTTCTTTAATTCTGGCTTTAAAGCTTCATCAGCTTTTACTAAAGCTCTAGTTACACCATGTCTTATTGCTCCTGCTTGACCAGTGAATCCACCACCGTGTACATTAACAAGTACATCAAATTTATCCTTAGTTCCTGTTAAAACTAATGGTTGGTTAACTATAACTCTTAAAGTTTCTAAACCAAAATAGTTTTCTATATCTCTCTTATTTACAACAACTTTACCATTTCCAGGTACAAGTCTAACTCTTGCTATTGATTTTTTTCTTCTACCAGTTCCCATATATTGAACTTTTGCCATTTTTTATTCCTCCTCCCAAGTTTTATTAGTACTTTAACTCAAGTACTTCTGGTTTTTGTGCTTCATGATTATGTTCAGCACCTCTATTAACTTTTAACTTCTTAAGCATTTGTCTTCCTAAAACACCAGTTGGAAGCATTCTTCTAACTGCTTCTTCAAAAGCAAATTCAGGTTTCTTTTCTAAAAGTTCTTTGTAAGTAGTTTCTTTTAATCCACCTGGGTATAAGCTATGCTTTCTGTATAATTTTTGATTTAACTTGTTACCAGTTAATACAACTTGTTCTGCATTAATAACTATAACAAAATCTCCACAATCAACATTTGGTGTAAATGTTGGCTTATTTTTTCCTCTTAAAATTGAAGCAACTTGGCTAGCAACTCTTCCTAGTGGCTTACCAGCAGCGTCTACGATGTACCATTTTCTTTCAACTTCTTGTGCTTTCGCAATATATGATTTCATCAATTTCCCTCCCTAAGTTTTTGCTTTACTTATCTATATCCAGATCCGGGGCTAGTGGATCTTTATAACATAAATATTTCTAACAACTAGCTTATTATAATACACGCTTACGGGCGTGTCAAGACATTTTTTTAAATTAATTACTAATTATTTCTGTTTTTTATAATTTATTTATTAAAATTAATAATAAACTTTTAAAAGAGTAAGTCCAGATGCTGGTGCACAATGCCCCGCCTTATTCCTAGCACCACTTTTTATTATATCGCCAATAATACTTTCTTTAATCTTGCCTCTTCCTACATCAACTACTGTTCCTACAATTATTCTAACCATGTTATACAAAAAACCATCAGCTGTTATATAAAACATTATTTTAGTACCATATTCACTATTAAATGTTTCTATATGCAAATCAGATATAGTTCTAATTGAAGTTTTTACAGAACTTCCAGATGTCTTAAATGCTTTAAAATCATGTTTCCCAACAAAATACTCACAGGATTTTTTCATTAATTCTATATCTAATTTATCTTTAACATGATAAACATAATTTTTACTAATTGCTACTTTTTCTAATCTATTAATTATAGTATAGCAATAAGTCTTTCCTTTGCTATCATATCTTGCATGAAAATCCAATGGCACCTCTTCTGACTTTATTATTCCTATATCATCAGGCAATTTAGTATTTATTGCTTCTCTAAATTTTTCTGGAGGCACTTTACTTTCTGTTTTAAAATTTGCCACCATTCCTCTTGCATGAACCCCTGCATCAGTTCTAGAACTTCCAATTAAATTTATATCCTCATTTGTGATTTTAGATATAGCCTTTTGTATTTCCTCTTGAATGGTAGAATTGTTATTTTGCTTTTGCCAACCTCCATAATGTGTTCCATCATATTCTATGGTTAACTTTATATTCTTCATAAATACCTCTTTCAAAAAAAGTTTAAAATCTAATTCTTATATAAATAAAAACTGCTATTATACATCCATAAATTAAAAATGCTATAAAATCTCTTAAGGAAAAAGCTAATTTTTTCATTCTAGTCCTTCCTTCACCGCCTCTATAACATCTAGCCTCCATTGCCATGGCAAGTTCATCAGCTCTTCTAAATGAACTTATAAACAACGGAACAAGTATTGGTATTAAACTTTTTGCCCTATCCATTAAATTTCCTGTTTCAAAATTAGCACCTCTTGCCTTTTGTGCTTTCATTATTTTGTCAGTTTCCTCTGTTAATGTTGGAATAAATCTTAAGGCTATTGTCATCATCATAGCAAGTTCATGAGCCAAATTTTTTCCTATTGGTCTTAATAATTTTTCTATACCATCAGTAAGTTCAATAGGCGAAGTTGTGTATGTAAGCATTGATGTACCTATTATAAGAAATATAAGTCGTAATGCCATAAACCCAGCTATTCTCAATCCTTCTTCATATACTTTTAAGAAACCAAATTGAAATAATAAATTATCTCCAGAATTCATAAAAGCATTTAAAATAGCTGTCAATAAAATCAAGAAAAATATAGGCTTAAGACCCCTAAATATTAATTTTAATGGAATTTTGGCATTGTATATGCAAATTCCTAAAATAGCAAGAACTATAAGATACGCAAAAAATTTATTTATTAAAAATAATGACACTATATATAATAGTGTTATTAAAATTTTTGTTCGTGGATCAAGCTTATGTATAAATGATTCTCCTGGTATATATTGACCTATAGTAATATCCTTTAACATTAGTCTATAATCCCTCCCTACTATTTGTACTAAAAAGTTTTAAAAGTTCTTCTTTTGCCTGTTCAATTGTATATGCATCTTCAGAAACATTAAATCCCTTCTTTTTAAGGGCTTTCATCAAGTATGTCACCTGAGGCACACCAAGTCCAATGCTCTCAAGCAAATCAGATTGTTTAAACACTTCCTTTGGAGTTCCTTTTAATACAATTTCTCCATTATTCATTACAACTACTGTATTTGCAATTTTAGCTACATCCTCCATACTGTGACTTACAATAATAATAGTCATATTGTATTCATCATGAAGCTTTTTAATTTGATCTAAAATTTCATCTCTTCCCTTAGGATCTAATCCAGCTGTTGGTTCGTCTAAAATAAGTACATTAGGTTTCATTGCAATAACTCCTGCTATAGCAACTCTTCTTTTTTGACCGCCACTTAAATCAAAAGGAGATTTATCCTTAAACTTTTTATAATCTAGTTCAACCATTTCCATTGATGATTTTACTCTTTCATGAATTTCTTCCTCAGACAAATGTAAATTTTTAGGTCCAAAGGCTATATCTTTTTCAATTGTTTCTTCAAAAAGTTGATATTCAGGATATTGAAAAACAATCCCTACCTTTTTTCTTATTTCTATAAGGTTAGCTTTATCCTTATTAATATCAATATCATCAACCATAACACTACCACTTGTAGGTGTCATAAGGCCATTTATATGTTGAATTAATGTAGATTTACCAGAACCAGTGTGACCAATTACAGCCACAAAATCCCCCTTATCAATTGTTAAATTTATATTATTTAAAGCAACCTTTTCAAAAGGAGTCCCTGGCATATATATATGAGTTAAATTCTCTATCTTAATTGACATATCGCATTCACCATCTCATTAACATTTAAAATTTCATTAGTAATATTCACACCAGACTTTCTTAATTCATATGCAAGTTCTGTGACTTGTGGCACATCAAGACCAAGCTTCTTTACCAATTCCACTTGAGAAAACACCTTTCTTGGAGTTCCATCCATAAATATATTGCCATCATCAATTACTAATATTCTATCAGCTTCTGCTGCCTCATCCATATAATGAGTTATTAAAATTATAGTAATACCATAATTTTTATTTAAATCATTAATTGTATCCATTACTTCTTTTCTTCCCGATGGATCAAGCATAGCTGTAGGTTCATCAAAAATAATACATTTAGGATTCATAGCTAAAACACCTGCAATAGCAATCCTTTGCTTTTGTCCTCCAGACAATAAATGTGGTGCATATCTTTTATATTCATACATTCCAACCTTTTTTAAACTATCATCTACTCTTTTCCTTATTTCATCAGATGGAACACCAAGATTTTCTGGTCCAAAGGCAACATCTTCTTCAACAATAGTAGCAACAAGCTGATTATCTGGATTTTGAAATACCATTCCAGCAGTACTTCTAATATCCCATAACTTATCTTCATTTTTAGTATCAATATTATTAACAATTACAGTTCCATCTGTAGGAAGCAGTAAAGCATTAATAAGCTTAGCTATAGTAGACTTTCCAGAACCATTATGACCTAAAAGTGCAATAAATTCTCCTTGTTTAACATTAAAAGAAATATCATTAACAACATATTCATTTTTATTAAAATAACCATCTGTATTAGTAACACTCACTTCATCATTACTATCTTGACTATTTGTAGTGTATGTATATGATAAATTATTAATAGTAACCATATTATTATCCATAATATTACTCCTTGTTATTTTGTATATACTTTGCAAAATATAAAATTATATCTTCTAAATTATATACATAATATAAAAATTACACAATATACAATATAAGTATATAAAATTAGGGATTAAGTAAAAACTTAATCCCTTAATTACTAGAAATTACACTAATTCAAGTATAACAACTTCTGCTGCGTCTCCTCTTCTAGGACCTTTCTTATACATTCTTGTATAGCCACCATTTCTTTCAGCATACTTAGGAGCTACATTGTCAAAAAGGTTTTTAACTACAGCTTCTTCTTGAACATAAGATAAAACTTGTCTTCTTGCATGAAGATCTCCTCTTTTAGCAAGAGTAATCATTTTTTCAGCAATACTTCTAGTTTCTTTTGCTCTAGTTACAGTTGTTTCGATTTTACCATACTTTAAGAAGCTTGTTACAAGACCTCTAAGCATAGCTCTTCTTTGGTCTGTAGCAAGACCTAACTTACGATAACCTGCCATGGATTTACCTCCTTACTCATCGTTTAGTTTTAAACATAAGCCTAGTTCTTTTAATTTTCTTTCTACTTCTTCTAAAGACTTCTTTCCTAGATTTCTAACTTTCATCATATCGTCCATAGATCTTGTTGCAAGTTCTTGAACAGTATTGATTCCAGCTCTCTTTAAACAGTTATATGATCTAACAGATAAATCAAGTTCTTCAACTGTCATTTCTAGTACTTTTTCTTTCTTGTCTTCTTCTTTTTCAATCATTATTTCAACGTCATTAGTATTATCAGTTAATGACATAAATAACTTAAAATGTTCTATAAGGATTTTGGCTGATAAGCTAATAGCCTCATCAATCTTTATAGTACCATCTGTCCATATTTCTAAAGTCAACTTATCATAGTCAGTAATTTGACCTACTCTTGTATTATCAACAGTAAAGTTAACTCTTTTAACTGGTGTGTATATTGAATCAACAGCTATTGCAGATATTGGCAATTCATCACTTTTGTTCTTGTTCTGAGTAACATATCCTCTTCCCTTATTAACTGTTAACTCCATATAAAGTCTTCCATCATCATCTAAAGTTGCAATATGTAAATCCTTATTAACAACTTCAACATCACCATCTGTTTTTATATCGTTTCCTGTAACAACACCAGGTCCTTTTGCATCTATATATATAGTTTTAGGGCCTTCGCCATCCATTTTCAAGGCTAAAGCTTTAATGTTAAGAATTAATTCTGTAACATCTTCTTTAACTCCTGAAACAGTAGAAAATTCATGAAGGACTCCATCAATTTTAATTGATGTAGGAGCAACACCTGGTAAAGATGATAACAAAATTCTTCTAAGTGCATTACCTAAAGTAATTCCATATCCTCTTTCTAATGGTTCAACAACGTATTTACCATATGTTCCATCTTCATTAGATTCTATACATTCGATAACTGGCTTTTCAATTTCTAACATACACAAACCCTCCTTAATATTAAAATGGCAACCTTCTTCTGAGGGTAACTGATATTATAAACCTTACTTACTGTATAATTCGACAATAAGTGTTTCATTAACTGGTACGTCAATATCTTCTCTAGTTGGCTCAGCTACAACCTTTCCTTCAAAATTATCTGGGTTAGCTTCTAACCATTTAGGTAAAGCTTTTGGATTTTCTGCAAAAGTCTTAAACTTTTCAGTTCCTCTGCTCTTTTCACATACTGTTATAACATCATTTACAGAAACTTTGTATGAAGGGATATCTACTTTCTTACCATTTACTAAGAAATGTCCATGAGTAACTAATTGTCTAGCTTCATTTCTTGATGCTCCATAACCTAATTTGTATGCAACATTATCAAGTCTTACTTCTAATAACTTAAGTAAGTTTTCACCAGTAATTCCTTTCATATGTTCAGCTTTTTCGTAGTATGATCTGAATTGGCTTTCTAAAACACCGTATATTCTCTTAGCCTTTTGTTTTTCTCTTAATTGAACACCATAGTTAGACATTTTCTTCTTATCTGCTCCATGTTGTCCTGGTGCGTAACTTCTTCTAGCGAAAGCGCACTTATCTGTATAACATCTATCTCCCTTAAGGAATAATTTCATACCTTCTCTTCTACATAATCTACATGTAGCTCCAGTATATCTTGCCATTAATTACACCTCCTATATTCTTAAAATTAAACTCTTCTTCTTTTTGGTGGTCTACATCCATTATGAGGAATTGGAGTAACATCTTTAATTAAAGTTACTTCTAAACCTGCAGCTTGTAATGATCTTATAGCTGCTTCTCTACCTGAACCAGGTCCCTTAACGTATACTTCTATACTCTTTAATCCATGTTCCATAGCTGCTTGAGCTGCAGTTTCTGCTGCCATTTGTGCTGCATATGGAGTACTCTTTCTTGATCCTCTAAATCCAAGAGCACCTGCACTTGACCATGATAATGCATTACCTGCTGCATCTGTTAAAGTAACTATAGAGTTATTGAATGTTGACTTGATGTGTGCAGCACCATGCTCAACGTTTTTTCTTTCTTTTTTTCTTCTAGATTTTTTAACCTTTTGAGCTGCCATTATCTTACCTCCTTATATTACTTTTTCTTATTTGCTATAGTCTTTTTAGGACCTTTTCTTGTTCTAGCATTAGTCTTAGTTTTTTGACCTCTAACTGGAAGTCCTTTTTTGTGTCTAAGTCCTCTATAACATCCAATTTCTTTTAATCTTTTGATATTTAAAGCAACATCTCTTCTTAAATCACCTTCAACATTAAGCTCTTTAATAACATTTCTTATATTATTAACTTCGTCTTCTGTAAGGTCCTTTACTCTTGTATCTGGATTAACTCCAGTTTCAGCTAAAATCTTTTGAGAAGTAGCTAAACCAATACCAAATATATATGTTAAGCCTATTTCAACTCTCTTTTCTCTTGGTAAGTCTATACCTGCTATTCTTGCCATTAAAATTTACACCTCCTGGTAATTAAAATGTCTGTCTCAATTTAAAATGTATATAAATAAATTTTAGGCAGTAAAAAGAGAGCAAATCTCCCTCTACTGTCAGCCGCTCCTAAAACTTAATTATTAACTATGCCTATATTATAATAGGTGACTTTACTAAAAAAGTCAATATTTTTTACAATTTTAAATAATAATTTTTTAATTTATTTATATAAAATATTATTTTTATTAGCCTTGTTTTTGTTTGTGCTTAGGATTTTCACAGATAACCATTACTTTTCCTTTTCTTCTTATAACTTTGCACTTTTCACAAATAGGCTTAACTGATGGTCTTACTTTCATAGCTAACCCTCCTCTAATAATAATAGAATCTATCTATTTTGCTCTCCAAGTAATTCTACCTCTTGTTAGATCGTAAGGAGAAAGTTCAACAGTAACTTTATCTCCAGGTAAAATTCTTATGAAGTTCATTCTTAACTTTCCTGATATATGTGCTAAAATTGTATGCCCACTTTCAAGTTCAACTTGAAACATTGCATTCGGTAAAGATTCTAAGACCGTACCTTGCATTTCAATAACATCATCTTTTGACATAAGGTAATCAACCCTCCTTAACAATGCCTTCTTTTTTTAAAAATCTCTTAATTTTTAAATCAGTACTTTTATCTTTGTTAATGATAGCTTCTTTGACTTCATCATTTATAATATCATAAAAAGTCAAATGCTTAACTTTTTTCTTTTTTGGTTTATCAACATTTTTTGTAGATCCATTAGAAAGAAGAACATATTCTTCGTTTAGCTTCGCAATTACAACATACAAATGATTTCTATCTCTTCCTGCTTTTGAAAGTACCAACTTTCCAATCAAGTCATTGTTTTGCAAATCATTCACCTCTATGATTACCTTAGCATAAATTCTAAATATTTTAGCCTTTATAGCTAAGCAACACTTCTTATTTATAATTAGTGCCAATCTTTTTTGAACTACTATAAACATAAATAGTTATAGTTTCCTGGTCAATACTACTTTATAATTTAGCAGCAAGTTTACCCAAGCTATCAAGATTGTTCAAACCTCTCAACATACTGGTAAATAAATTTTACTTATTATCTAATAGTGTACAAATATCTTCAAAAACCATGTTAATGGCTTTAGTACCATCTACTGTTGATAATAAATCTATATTTTTATAGAAATCAATTAGTGGTTGAGTTTCTTTTTCATAAACATCTAGTCTTTCTTTAACAGTTTCAGCAGTATCATCCTTTCTTTGAACTACGCTGCTACCACATAATTCACATTTACCATCCTTAGCAGGATTGAACTTAATATGGTAACTAGCTCCACATGAAGGACAAACTCTTCTTCCAGTCATTCTTTCTAAAATGAATTCTTGAGGAACTTCAATACATAAAGCAGTATCTAATGTTTCTTTTCTTTCTGCTAAAAATGCTTGAAGTGCTTCTGCTTGACTTACTGTTCTTGGAAAACCATCTAATAAGTAACCATTTTTACAATCATCTTGTTTAAGTCTATCCTTAACCATGTTAATTGTAACTTCATCTGGCACCAATTGACCATTATCCATGTATTTTTTAGCCTCAATTCCAAGAGGTGTATTTTCAGAAATATTCTTTCTAAAAATATCACCAGTTGAAATATGTGGTATTGAATATCTATTACTAATTGATTTTGCCTGTGTACCCTTTCCAGCTCCTGGAGGGCCTAATAATACGATTCTCACTGGCATCATCTCCAAATTAATTTTATCTTATTTAAGGAATCCTTCATAATGACGCATAACCATTTGAGATTCCATTCTTCTTGTAAAATCTAGTGCAACTCCAATTAAAATTAGAATTGATGTAGCACCAAAAGAAACACCTTTTAATGCAGGACTAAACATTTCTATTAATACTGGTATTATTGCTAATAATGCAGCATATACACCACCAACCATAGATATTTTTAAAATGATCTTTTCAAAATATTCAACAGTTGCTTCACCTGGTCTTACACCTAAAACAAAACCAGCTGACTTATTTAAGTTTTCAGCCATTTCGTCTGGTTTTAATGTAATTTCATTATAGAACCAAGTAAAGAATAATGTTAATATTGCATATAAAGTTGGATACATCCAAGTACTTGTATTAAAAGGACTATATTTTCCAGTAACTAATGATTGAAGCCATCCAACATTTGGGAAAAATTGAGCAACTGCCTGTGGAAATCCCATTACTGACATTGCAAATATAATTGCTATAACAGCAGCACTTACTATACTTAATGGTATGTGTGTTGATTGTCCTTTAACAACATTTTTGCCCATTGCCTTACCTGCATATTGAACTGGAATTTTTCTTTCTGCCAAACTGAAGAATATAGCAGAAATTAATAGTATAGCAACACCTGCAATAAATAATGCAAGTTGTACTATTGATAAAGTATCAGCTTGTTTTAACTGATATAAGCTTGCAACTTGTGATGGGAATCTAGATACTATATTAACAAAAATAAGTATAGATGTACCATTACCAAAACCTCTAACAGTTATTTGGTCGCCAAGCCAAATACAGAATGTTGACCCAACAACTAATGATAATATTACAACACAATATTCAAACTTAGATAAATCAATACTTACTCCACTATTTTTCAATGTAGCTACAACCCCAATAGCTAATACAACTGATAAAACAATAGCTAAATAACGAGTAGCATTTTGGATTTTATTACGTCCTTCTTGCCCTTCTTTTTGCATTTGTTCTAAAGCTGGAATAGCAATTGTTAATAATTGCATAATTATAGATGCATTAATATATGGTGTAACACCAAGTGCAAGTATACTAAATCTACTAAAAGCACCACCTGATATTAAGTCATAAAATCCAAGCAAGCCAGATGATGTAATTTGCTTAAGATATTCCGTATCAAATCCAGAAGCAGGTATATGAGCACCTGCTCTGAATATTAATATCAAGAATACAGTCCAAAGTAACTTCTTCCTTAATTCCGGAACCTTCCAAGCATTACGTAGGGTTGATAGCATTTTATATCACCTCAACTTTTCCTCCAGCCGCTTCGATCTTCTCTGCTGCAGACTTAGATAATTTACATCCTTTAACTGTTAAACTTTTTTCTAAGTTTCCGTTACCTAAAATCTTTACTCCATCATTTACTTTACTTATAACTCTAGCTTCAAGTAATGATTCTGGAGTAACCTCAGCCCCATTTTCAAATCCATTTAATCTATCTACATTAATGCAAACAAATTTCTTTGAAAATATATTGTTAAATCCTCTCTTTGGAAGTCTTCTATATAAAGGCATTTGACCACCTTCGAAACCAGGTCTAACTCCACCGCCTGATCTTGCTTTTTGTCCTTTTTCACCTTTACCAGCATTTCTTCCTAAACCAGAACCTGTACCTCTACCAACTCTCTTTGGAGCTTTCTTACTACCAGCTGCTGGTTTTAATTCATGAAGTTTCATATTAGTAGTGCACCTCCTTGTATTATATTTCTTCTACTTTTAATAAGTAGTCTATTTTCTTAACCATACCTAAGATTTGAGGTGTAGCCTCGACTTCTACTGTTTTACCAATCTTCTTAAGTCCAAGGGCATTAGCAGTAGCGATATGTGAAGATTTTCTACCTATTAAACTCTTTGCAAGAGTAATTTGTAATTTTGCCATTGCACTCACCCCTATCCTAATATTTCTTCAACAGATTTTCCTCTTAATTTTGCTATATCTTCAGCAGTTCTTAAGTTTGCTAATCCGTTTATTGTTGCGTTAACCATATTTCTTGGGTTATTAGAACCTAATGATTTAGCTCTAACATCTTTAATTCCTGCTAATTCAAGTACTGATCTAGCTGGACCACCAGCAATAACTCCTGTACCTTCTTTAGCTGGCATAATAAGAACTTTACCAGTTCCAAACATACCATATATTTCATGAGGAATAGTAGTTCCAACCATTGCAACTTCAACTAAATTCTTCTTAGCATCTTCTATTCCTTTTCTGATTGCTACAGGAATTTCGATAGATTTTCCCATTCCAACACCCACATGTCCGTTTTCATCACCAACAACTACAAGTGCACTGAATCTAAAATTTCTACCACCTTTAACAACCTTAGTAACTCTGTTTATAAAAACAACTTTTTCCTTAAGTTCTAGTGTACTAGGATCGATTCTCATCTATGTCCCTCCTTATTTTTTAGAATTTTAATCCTGCTTCTCTAGCAGCTTCTGCTAATTGTTGTATTCTTCCGTGATATACATATCCACCTCTATCAAATACAACTTCATTTAATCCTTTATCTAAAGCTCTTTTAGCTATTAATTCACCAACAGCCTTAGCTCCTTCTTTATTTCCACCTTTAGCTGAAATATCTTTATCTAAGCTAGAAGCAGAAACTAATGTTACTGAATTAACATCATCTATAATTTGAGCATATATGTTCTTATCACTTCTATAAACAGAAAGTCTTGGTCTTTCAGTAGTTCCAAATACTTTCTTACGTATTCTAAGATGACGTTTTGCTCTAACTTGTTTCTTATCTGCCTTTTTGAACATGAGCCTCACTCCTTTCTAATTACTTCTTACCAGTCTTACCTTCTTTACGTCTGATATGTTCACCTTCAAATTTAATTCCCTTGCCCTTATATGGTTCAGGTTTTCTCCAACGTCTAATATCAGCTGCTTGTGCACCAACTACTTGCTTATCGATACCCTTAATTACAACTGTTGTAGCAGCTGGAGTTTCGAATGTAATACCATCCATTGGTTCAACTTCAACTGTATGTGAATACCCAAGGTTCATAACAAGTTTTTTACCTTGTAATTGAGCTCTATATCCAACACCTACTAATTCTAATGTTTTTTGGAATCCTTCTGAAACTCCAACTACCATATTGTGTATAAGTGCTCTTGTTAATCCGTGAAGAGCTCTATTTTCTTTTATATCATTAGGTCTAGTAACTAGCACTTCATTATTTTCAACTGCAATTGACATATCTTCATGCATAGCCTTAACTAATTCACCTTTAGGGCCTTTTACAGTAACTACGTTATTTTCATCAACTGTAACTGTAACACCTGCTGGAATAACTACAGGTAGTTTACCTATTCTTGACATAACTGTACCTCCTATTTAATTTAGCATATTAACATATGTTAAGGGATTCTTATACTACCAAACGTAGCAAAGAACTTCCCCACCTAATCCTGCTTTTCTTGCTTCTCTATCAACCATCATTCCTTGAGAAGTTGATATGATAGCTATTCCTAAACCATTAAGTACTTTAGGAGTTTCCTCTTTCTTACAGTAAACTCTTAAACCTGGCTTAGATATTCTCTTAATACCAGTTATAACTCTTTCTTTGTTTGATCCATATTTAAGAGATATTCTTAACATTGGAACAACACCATCGTTATATTCATCTATTTCCTTAATATATCCTTCTTTTAATAATATATTTGCAATTGCCTTCTTAACATTTGAAGAAGGTACTTCCACTACCTCATGTCTAACAGCATTAGCATTTCTAATACGAGTTAGTAAATCTGCTATTGGGTCTGTCATAACCATTTAATGTGCCTCCTTTCGATTTATAATTTCTTACCAGCTTGCTTTCTTACAGCCAGGTATTTCACCTTTGTATGCTAATTCTCTAAAACAAATACGACATATACCATATTTCTTTAATACAGAATGTGGTCTACCACATATTCTACATCTAGTATAAGCTCTTGTTTTAAACTTAGGAGTCTTACTCCACTTTTCGATCATTGCCTTACGTGCCATAGTGTACCTCCTTATTATTGAGCAAATGGCATTCCAAGGAATCTTAATAATTCTCTGGCTTCTTCGTCTGTCTTAGCAGATGTAACGAAGATAATATCCATTCCTCTTACTTTATCAACTTTATCGTACTCTATTTCTGGGAATATTAATTGTTCTTTAATTCCTAAAGAATAATTTCCTCTACCATCAAATGATTTGCTTGAAACACCTCTGAAATCTCTAACTCTAGGTAAAGCTATTGACATTAATTTATCAGCAAATTCATACATTCTTGCTCTTCTTAGTGTAACTTTACATCCGATTGGCATATTAGCTCTTATTTTAAAGTTAGCTACTGCTTTCTTAGTCTTAGTAATTACAGGTTTTTGACCAGCAATTAAAGTTAAATCATTTACTGCTGATTCTAAAACTTTTTGATTTTCCTTGGCTTCACCAACACCCATATTAATTATAATTTTTTCAAGTCTTGGTACTTCCATGATATTTTTATATTGGAATTTATCCATCATCGCTGACACGATTTCTTTTTCATACTTCTCTTGAAGTCTTGTTACCATTTAGTGCTACCTCCTTTCAGATAATTTAAAATGTTTCTCCGCACTTTTTACATACTCTTACTTTTGAACCATCTTCTAATAGCTTGTTGCTGATTCTTGTTGCATTTTTGCATTTTTTGCAATATAACATAACTTTTGAGCTATTAATAGGAGCTTCCTTTTCTATAATAGCGCTCTCAGCTTGTGTTCTAGATGCTTTTTGATGTTTCTTAACTATATTAACTCCTTGAACAAGAACTTTTCCTGTCTTTGGATATGCTTTTAAAACTTCGCCAGTCTTACCTTTATCTTTACCAGATATAACTACTACTGTATCGTTTTTTCTAACGTGTAACTTCAAGTTAGACACCTCCTCTATTATAGAACTTCTGGTGCTAATGATAATATTTTGTTGAATTCTTTATCTCTTAGCTCCCTAGCAACAGGTCCGAATACACGAGTTCCTCTTGGTTGCTTATCATCTTTTATTAAAACTGCAGCATTTTCATCAAATTTAATATATGAACCATCTGCTCTTCTTACTCCTTTTACAGATCTAACTATAACAGCCTTAACTACTTCACCTTTTTTGACAACTCCGCCTGGTGTTGCACTTTTAACGCTAGCTACTATAACATCACCGATGTTACCAAACTTTCTCTTAGATCCACCTAATACTCTAATGCACATAATTTCTTTTGCTCCAGAGTTATCTCCTACTTTAAGCACAGTTTGTTGTTGTATCATTGAATTATCCTCCTTTCAGTCTTAAAGCCTACTTAGCTTTTTCAACTATTTCAACAAGTCTCCATCTCTTATCTTTAGATAATGGTCTAGTTTCCATTATTAAAACTTTATCGTTAACTTTTGCTTCATTATTTTCATCATGAGCTTTAAACTTAGTTGTTCTATTAACAGTCTTACCATATAGTGGATGTCTAACCTTAGTTTCAACAGCAACTACTATAGTCTTATCCATTTTATCAGAAACAACTTTACCGATTCTCTTTTTTCTTAATCCTCTTTCCATTATTAAGGTCTACCTCCTTCCAGAATTATTGCTGAACCTTTAACTCTTCTTCTCTTAAGATGGTTTTTATTTGGGCTATAGATTTCTTAACTTCTCTTATTCTCATAGGATTTTGTAATTGTCCTGTAGCTAATTGAAATCTTAAATTGAATAATTCAGCTTTAAGGTCGTTTAACTTAACTCTTAAATCTTGAGGATCATTTGCTTTTAAATCTTTTAATTCTCTAGCTTTCATTATTCTTCACCACCTACTTTTTCGAAATCTCTTCTTGTAACAAATTTAGTTTTTACAGGAAGTTTGTGTGCAGCAAGTCTCATTGCTTCTCTAGCAACTTCTTCTGGAACACCAGATAATTCAAATAAAACTCTACCTGGTTTAACAACTGCAATCCAGTATTCAGGAGCTCCCTTACCTTTACCCATTCTTGTACCGATAGGCTTGCTTGATACTGGCTTATCTGGGAAAATCTTTATCCAAAGTTTTCCTCCTCTTTTTATATATCTATTGATAGCTATTCTTGATGCTTCAATTTGATTACTTTTAATCCATCCGCAAGTAGTAGCTTGAATTCCGTAATCACCATATGCAAGGAAATTTCCTCTTGTAGCTTTACCCTTCATTCTACCACGTTGTACCTTACGATGTTTTACTCTTTTAGGCATTAACATGATCTAATTCCTCCTTTCTGATTCTTATGCTTCTGCTTCTTGTTTTTCTTCAACCTTTTTTGTTGGAAGTACTTCACCATTGTAAACCCAAACTTTAACTCCGATCTTACCATATGTTGTATCTGCTTCTGCAAATCCATAATCAATATCTGCTCTTAAAGTTTGTAATGGAATTGTTCCTTCATGATATTGTTCAGTTCTTGCTATTTCAGCTCCACCAAGTCTACCAGAGCAAGCAGTTTTAACACCCTTAACTCCACGTTTCATAGCTCTTTGGATTGTTTGTTTCATAGCTCTTCTGAATGATATTCTCTTTTCTAATTGAGCTGCAATATTTTCAGCCATTAATTGAGCATCAGACTCAGAATTCTTAACTTCAACAATGTTTATTAAAACGTTGTTTTCCTTAATTATTTTAAGTACTTTAGCTTTTAATGCTTCAATTCCTGCTCCACCCTTACCGATAACTACACCTGGTTTTGCAGTATATATATTTAATTTAATTCTCTTTGAAGCTCTTTCTATTTCTACTTTTGAAATACCAGCTGCAAAAAGTTCTTTTTTAACAAATGTTCTTATTTTATTATCTTCAACTAAATTGTCAGCGAAATCACCTTTATTAGCATACCATTTTGAATTCCAATCTTTGATAACGCCTACTCTAAGTCCATGAGGATTAACCTTTTGACCCACTATAATTTCCCTCCTTCTTCTAAGCCCTCTCTTTAACTATTACAGTAATATGGCTTGTTTTTTTAAGTATTTTAAATGCTTTACCGTGATCCATAGGTCTGAATCTCTTTAATGTTGGTCCTTGACCTACAAATACATCTGATACATAAAGATTATCAGAATTTAGTGCAAAATTATTTTCTGCATTAGCAACTGCAGACTTTAATACTTTTTTAATCGCTACTGCTGCTTCTCTTGGAGTGTATTCTAAAATAGCAAAAGCTTCTTTTACATCTTTTCCTCTTATTAAATCAGTAACTGCTCCTACCTTTATTGGAGACATTCTTACGTATTTAGCTATAGCCTTACCTTCCATTTATGCTCCTCCTTCCTAAGAAATTAATTATTTACTCTTTTTATCGTCATGACCTTTATAAGTTCTAGTCATAGCAAATTCGCCTAGCTTATGACCAACCATATCTTCAGATATATATACAGGTACATGCTTTCTTCCATCATGAACTGCAATTGTGTGTCCAATCATTTGTGGAAAAATTGTTGAACTTCTTGACCAAGTTTTAACAACTTTCTTTTCACCGTTTGCATTCATTTCTTCAATTTTCTTTAATAATCCAGCATGGACAAATGGTCCTTTTTTAATTGATCTACTCACTAAATTAGCCTCCCTTCATCAATGGTAAATGCCAATCATGAAGAGACTTATTATCTCTTCACACTATTTAGCATTTCTTCCTTTAACAATAAATCTATCAGAATACTTCTTGTTTCTTCTTGTCTTGTATCCTAATGCTGGTTTACCCCAAGGAGTAACTGGACTTGGTCTACCTACTGGAGATTTACCTTCACCACCACCATGAGGGTGATCATTAGGGTTCATTACAGAACCTCTTACTGTTGGTCTCCAACCCATATGTCTCTTTCTACCAGCTTTACCAAGATTAACGATATCATTAGTTGAATTTGATACTGAACCGATTGTGGCTCTACATTCAATTCTTACATATCTCATTTCACCTGATGGTAATCTTAATGTAGCGTATTCGCCTTCTTTAGCCATTAATTGAGCAGAATTACCTGCTGATCTAACTAATTGGCCACCTTTTCCAACTTGTAATTCAATGTTGTGAACTACAGTACCAACTGGAATATTCTTTAATGGAAGAGTGTTTCCTGGTTTGATATCTGCATCTGGTCCAGATACTACAACATCTCCTACCTTTAATCCTTCTGGAGCAAGTATGTATCTCTTTTCTCCATCTTTATAAGCAACTAAAGCAATATATGCTGTTCTGTTTGGATCATATTCTATTGAAACAACCTTTGCTTCAATACCATCCTTATTTCTCTTAAAATCGATTATTCTATATTTTCTTTTAACTCCGCCGCCACGGTGTCTAACAGTTATTTTACCTTGACTATTTCTACCAGCTTTACTCTTTAATGATACAAGAAGTGACTTCTCTGGAGTACTTGTAGTAATTTCTTCAAATGTTTGCATTGTCATTTCTCTTCTTGATGGAGTAGTTGGTCTAAACTTTTTAACTGCCATTTAATTTCCCTCCTTCTTTAAGCTTATCTGGCTATCGCCAATAAATTGCTTTTATTATCCTTGTAATCCTTCAAAGAATTCTATTGTTTTACTATCTTTAGTTAATGTAACAATAGCTTTCTTATAATCTGCTCTTTTTCCTACATGCACGCCCATTCTCTTTGTCTTACCCATAGTTCTTGATGTTTGAACGTTTTGTACTTTAACATCAAATACTTCTTCTACTGCTCTCTTTATTTGAGATTTGTTAGAATCTATGTGAACTATGAAAGTGTACTTATTATCTGCCATTGCAGCCATAGTTTTTTCAGTTATAACAGGCTTTCTTATTATATCATGGCTTGTTAAGTTCATTATGCGTACACCTCCTCAATTTTTAATACAGCATCCTTTGTCATTACAACTTTGTTGTATTTAAGTAAATCATAAACATTAATATTGTTTACTGGCATAACACATACACCTTGAATATTTCTTGCTGATTTAAATACATTTTCATCAGACTCAGCTGTTATTACTAATGTTTTGTTTAATTCTAAAGCATTAAGAACAGCAACCATTTGCTTAGTCTTAATAGAATCAAACTTTAATTCATCAAGCACAACTAATTCGTTATCTGCAACTTTACTTGATAATGCAGATACCATAGCAACTTTTCTCATGCTCTTTGGCACTGACATTCTATAATCTCTTGGCTTTGGTGCGAAAACTATACCACCTTTGATCCATTGTGGAGCTCTTATAGAACCTTGTCTAGCTCTACCAGTTCCTTTTTGTCTCCAAGGCTTAATTCCGCCTCCTCTAACTTCAGCTCTTGTTTTAGCTGATTGAGTTCCTTGTCTCTTATTTGCAAGTTGAGCAACTACTACTTGGTGTACAGCGCTTTCATTAACTTCAGCTCCAAAAACAGCTTCATTTAATTCAATATCTCCAACTTGCTTTCCTTCTTTATTAAATAATCCTACTTTAGGCATTTCGTGCTTCCTCCTTTCTTAGAAATTAAGCTTTAACTGTATTTCTTATTACTACTTTACCCTTATTAGGTCCAGGTATTCCACCCTTTATTAGTATTAAGTTCTTTTCAGCTATTACTTTTACAACTTCTAGGTTTAATACGGTTCTATTTACTGCTCCCATGTGTCCTGGCATACGTTTGTTCTTGAATGTTCTTGATGGATCAGAACATGCACCCATTGAACCTGGTGCTCTTTTAAATTTAGAACCGTGTGTCATAGGTCCTCTTTGTTGATTCCATCTCTTAATAACACCTTGGAATCCCTTACCTTTTGAAACACCTGAAACATCAACTTTTTCTCCTGCTTCAAACACATCTGCTTTAATTTCTTGACCTACTTCATATTCAGCAGCATTTTCTAATCTGAATTCTTTTAAAACTCTTCTTAAAGTAACTCCTGCTTTTGCATAGTGTCCTTTAACTGGTTTGTTAGCAAGTTTTTCTCTTATTTCTTCAAAACCTACTTGTATAGCATCATATCCATCTTTGTCAGCTGTTTTCTTTTGAACAACAACACATGGACCTGCTTCTACTACTGTTACTGGAATTAACTTTCCATTTTCATTAAATATTTGAGTCATACCTATCTTTTTACCTATGATAGCTTTCTTCATTGTGTTTACACCTCCCAAACTGATTAGCGGATTGCATTGCAATCATAATAGTTCATGTATTAAAAACTATTCGCTATTAAAGCTTTATTTCTATATCTACACCTGCTGGTAGATTTAATCTCATTAATGCATCAACTGTTTTTGGTGATGGATTAACGATATCTATAAGTCTCTTATGAGTTCTTATTTCAAATTGTTCTCTAGAGTCCTTATATTTGTGAACTGCTCTTAAGATTGTTACAACATCTTTTTCAGTAGGTAATGGCACTGGACCAGCAACCTTTGCCCCTGTTGATTTAGCAGTTTCTACGATTTTTTCAGCTGATTGATCTATTATTTGATGATCAAAAGCTTTTAATCTGATTCTAATTTTTTGCTTTGACATTTCATTCCCTCCTTTTCTTGTACGCTTTACTTCGAACGTACAACAGCTATTGTCTGTAAACTCTGCCTGGCGTTTCCTCTTTTTACACCCAATTAACAGACCTCTGTCGTCGGATTCTAGATCCTGACA
Organism: Clostridium sp. HCP1S3_C6; assembly: GCF_052066735.1. Classification (NCBI taxonomy): domain Bacteria; kingdom Bacillati; phylum Bacillota; class Clostridia; order Eubacteriales; family Clostridiaceae; genus Clostridium; species Clostridium sp. HCP1S3_C6. The sequence continues at coordinate 1,011 of NZ_JBQHRN010000009.1, read as the reverse complement.
TTACTCATCAAGAATTTCCCTGGAAGTCCAGCAACCTCTTGATTCATCGTTGTTAACCTGCAACTTCTTCATTATACTATCAAATATATTTTTTTTCAAGTTTTTTTAAACATATTATTAATTTTTCTTTTTATTTTTTTAGTAATGATGAATTTAGCATTTTTCTACTAAATTTAATATAAAATTCATAATAATATCCTTAAAAAAAGAGCAGGATAAAAATCCCGCTCTATATGACAAATATTATTCGTCTATGCTAGTAACAACTCCAGAACCTACTGTTCTTCCACCTTCTCTGATAGCGAATCTTAATCCTTCGTTCATTGCAACTTCTGTGATTAATTCAACTTTCATGTCTATGTGGTCTCCTGGCATTACCATTTCCATTCCTTCTGGTAACTTAATTGTTCCTGTTACGTCTGTTGTTCTGAAATAGAATTGTGGTCTGTATCCATCGAAGAATGGTGTATGTCTTCCTCCTTCTTCTTTCTTTAATACGTATACTTGACCTACGAATTTTTTATGTGGATGTACTGTTCCTGGTTGTGCTAATACTTGACCTCTTTCGATGTCTGTTCTTTGTATTCCTCTTAATAATGCTCCGATGTTATCTCCTGCTTCTGCTTCATCTAATAACTTTCTGAACATTTCTATTCCTGTTATTACTGTCTTTGTCTTTTCTTCACTTAATCCAACGATTTCTACTTCGTCTCCCATGTGAAGTACTCCTCTTTCTACTCTTCCTGTTGCAACTGTTCCTCTTCCTGTTATTGTGAATACATCTTCTACTGGCATTAAGAATGGCTTATCTGTTGCTCTTTCTGGTGTTGGAATGTAGCTATCTACTGCATCCATTAATTCCATTATGCATTTTGTTGCTTCTGGATCTGTTGGATTTTCTAATGCTTTTAATGCTGATCCTGTTATTACTGGAATGTCATCTCCTGGGAAGTTATATTCATTTAATAATTCTCTTACTTCCATTTCTACTAATTCTAATAATTCTGGATC
>NZ_JBQHRN010000008.1:0-95247 GCF_052066735.1 Clostridium sp. HCP1S3_C6 | reverse complement strand
CATATTGCAAAATCTTTTAATCCTAAATCTATTCCTATACCTTTATTTGTATTTTTTATAATAGGAGCGTCTATATCAACAATAACTGATACATAATATCTATCTGCTTTTTTAGATACTGTCCCACTAATAACTTTAGCTCCAACAGGAATATAACCATATTCTTTTAATCTAACATTTTTTAATGTTGGTATCATTATTCTATGACGTTCCACTTTCCAATCACCTTTATTGTTCTTAGGAAAGTATAATTTAACATCAGATTTACTTTTCTTTTTAAACTTAGGAAATTTAGATTGTCCTTTAAAAAATCTTTTGTATGCAGTTTCAGCATTACACATAGATTTCTTTCTAGCTTTAGAACCACAGTTATTTATCCATTTAAAATCATCCAACACTTTAACTTCATTATTAGTATATTTATCAAAGTCATTAGCAGACATAAAAGCTTTTTCTTTTGTTATCAATCCTTGTTTGTACTGTTCGTATAATTCTTTGTTTTTAGCAAGGTACGAATTATAAAGCCATCTGCAAATTCCAATAGACTGATTAATTTTTTCTATCTGCTTTTGTGTTGGCTTTATCTCTGTTTTGTATGCTCTTTTCAACTTCTATATCCTCCTTGATTTTCTTTTTATATTTTCTTAAACCATATATTCTACATGAAAATACATGTAATATTGAAATTATATCTTGAACCAGTTCTTCTTGTGGAGATAAACTCTCATTGTTAACAATAATAAATTTAACTCCAAATTTATTAAGAAATTTTTCAAACCAGTCAAATCCAAATCGAATAAATCTATCTTTATGTGTAATAATTATTGTACCTATTTCATTAGTCATACATTCATCTATAAGTTTATTCCATTGTTTTCTATTATAGTTTAGACCACTTCCGTAATCTTCTATAACAGTATCAACTATAATTCCTTTTGCATTAGCGTATTGTCTAAGAAATTCTACTTGATTTTTTAAATCATCTTTTTGATTAGAAGTTGAAACTCTTGTATAGCAAATTCTTTTGGTTTATAATTTTTACTCAAATATAATCACCCCTAAATATATTATATTACATTTGATTATATTTGAATATATTTTTAATAACTATTAATAATCTCCTTTTATTTTATCTCTTGTAAATCAAATGGAGTATTTTGATATACACAATAATTTAGCCAATTTGCAAAAACAATATGAGCACTTCCTCTCCAACGCATTGTAGGTTTTTTGCTTGTATCGCCATTTGGAAAATAGTTTTTTGGAATATTTATAGGAAGTCCTTTTTCTTTATCTCTAAAATATTCATCCTTTAAAGTATCTCTATCATATTCTAAATGACCAGTAATAAATATTTTTCTATTATCATCACTTGCAACAATAAATACACCAGCTTCTTTAGATTCTGATAAAATTCTTATTCCTTTTACCTTTTCAATATCTTCTCTTCTAACTTCTGTATGTCTTGAATGAGGTGCATAAAAACAATCATCTAATCCTCTTGTAATTTCAGCCTTTTCATCAATAACATTATGTGTAAATACTCCAAACATTTTTTGTTTTAAAGGATATTTAGGTATTCCATAATGATAGTAAAGACCTACCTGAGCTCCCCAACAAATATGTAATGTTGAATATACATTAGTTTTACTCCATTCCATTATTTCTGTAAGTTCTTTATAATATTTAACATCTTCAAATGGCATTTGTTCAACTGGTGCACCTGTTATAACAAGGCCATCAAATTTTTGATCTTTTATATCTTCAAAATGAGAGTAAAACTTGTTTAAATGTTCTAATGGTGTATTATGAGATTGATATGTCTTTGTATTTAAAAGTGTAATTTCTACCTGTAATGGCGTATTTGATAAATATCTTAATATCTGATTTTCTGCTTGTATCTTTTTAGGCATTAAATTAAGTATTGCAATTTTTAAAGGTCTTATACTTTGTGTAGCAGCCCTTTCAATATTCATTACGAAAATATTTTCATCACTTAATACTTTAAATGCTGGTAATTCCTTTTGAATTTTAATTGGCATATAGGTCACTCCTTTAATGTAATAATTATTAATTTAGTAATATTATAGCACATTATACGTATTTCATAGATAAATACATTAGACATTTTGTTGCATTTAATAATTTTCTAATTAAATATACATGATTAAAAATAACATTATTGGCAATAATATTATTATGTACTTTATTTTTAATGGAGGTTATTAATTTGAAAGTTCCAAATCACATAGGTATAATTCCTGATGGTACGTAAAAGAATTAACTTTTTATGGTTTTACTGCAGACAATACAAAACGACCTAAAGTCCAAAAAAAGCATTAAATTGATATGAAACACAAGATATAACACTAGGTGGTTAAACCTTCACAAAAATATCATGCTTAAAAAGTTAAGCCTTAAATTTAACTTTTTAAGCATAATAAAAATAATTTAAAATCAAGATTTTTTTAATTTCTTTTTTATTAATGCTACTATAAAGTAATAAATTATAAATAATAAAATCCCAATTAAGCCGCCAATAAAGTCTACAACAATATCAAAAACATTTGAATTTCTTCCAGGAATAAATATTTGATGAAATTCATCAGTAACTGCATAAAAAAGCACAAAAAACATTACATAAATTATTGATTTTCTTATTTTCATTCCAAAACTTCTTAATACTGATGCAAATAAAATTGCAAGCACAAGAAATTCAAAAGCATGTGCATTTTTTCTAATAAAAATACTAGGATTAGTAAGTTCAAATTGTTTTACAAAAGTATCTATATTTATAGTTACTCCATTTACATCCTTATTAATCATATTATTATTTATAACTACAGGGCCTTCTAAAAGCTCATTATCTGAAGCATTTCCTTTTATTTCATTTATAATTTTATATAAAACCTTATTACTAAATTCATTAGATTGTGTTCCATCTCTGCTTGAATTATAAAAAATAAATCCCATCCATAATATGCATAAAACTACACTTACTATCTTTTTAAGCATCTAATCACCTTTAATTTCTTTATAATTTTTTGTTTTCTAGCCTTTTTTACCTTTTTGTATATTTCCTCATTTATAAAAACTGCTTCTTTTAAATTACTCCTTGATACTTTTTCATTATTATATTTATACCTATAATAATCTTTTATGTTTTTCAAAATATCAATATCATTTTCTAGCAAAACTCTAGATGCAAATTGCATTTCAGTTTCACCATCCATAACTTCTATATTTAATTCTTTTAATAAAATTATTGAATATCTAATAATTTCTTCTAATGCCTCTTCATTTTCTTTCTTTGTTATTTTTTTTATAATTCTATATCTTTTAGTTACCTTAACTAATATATATATAAATGTAATTAACAAAATAATTATAAAAATATATTTTATAATATTACTATAATTCATTCCATTGCAATATTTAAAGTAATTAATATTACTATTTTCTTTACTAAAAATATCATCTTCTAATGAAGGTGTTGGATCAAATATTTTCCACCCAAATCCAGGTATATACACTTCTACAAATGCATGAGCATCAGACTCTTTGACTTCATATTCATTATCTTCTGATTGCTCCTCTGATACTAAATACCCTTCTACATATCTAGCTGGAATTTTTAAAGTTCTACACATTATTGTCATTGCTGTAGCATACTGAATACAATAACCTCTTTTTCCTTGCAAAATAAAGTAATTTATATAATCATCACTATTTGTTGATTCTGGAATTGACAAATCATATACATAAGGCTCACTTTTTAAGTATTTTTCAATAGCTAATGCCTTATCATAATTAGATTCATAATCCTTTGTAATATCTTTTGATAATTTTCTTATATCCTTTGAAATATTTTTATGAATACTTGTATAAGGGCTTGTACTTTCGTTAATATCATCAAGTATTTCTTGCTTTTCTTTATCACTGCATACCTGTTCTAGAAATCTTTTATATCTATCCTCATTAAAATATTTCATTATAAGATCTTCTTTACTACCTAACTTTGGATTATTACTTGTAAAAAACATTGTATATAAATTATCTGATGGAAAATAATCTACATTTCTATTAAATAACATATCATACCCATTTAAAAATATATCTTCATTATCTCCATTAATTTGACACCTTATTATATTTGCTGGATGCGATAATTGACTTGTAATATAATTACATGATCTTAAATTTATCATCTTATTAAAACTATCATCATTATTAGCACTAATTATGTACTCTAAGTTACTTTTTGATAATTTGCTAATAGTAAATTGAATAGGTATATCCACATCATACTTATTTATGCTCTTTCCTAAATATAATTCATTATTGTCAAGCTTCCATTCATTATCTATATATTCATCAAAATTATGATTAATAAGATAATAAGGGTTACTACCAAAAATACTATATATAACCGTATCAGGATTTTCAGATGTAGACTCACTAATATTCCTATTCTTGTTTAATTCTACATTAAACCCTCTTTCATCAGAAGAATTAATACCTACAGAAAAATATTCCTTTAGATTTTGTAATGGCTTTATACTTGGCAAACTTTTAGGTATAGGCATATTATATGCACCTAACATAAAAAAGCTAGCTATAATTAATATAAAAATATTATTTTTATTACTTTTATTTCTATTTAATAGTATTCCTATAAATGTACCTATAAATAAATATATAAATATGTTTCCTCTATTATACATACACTTCATATGCATAATAAGAACAATAAAAACAAGAAGAATAAGTATATGTTCTTTTAAGACCTTTATTGTAAAGTAAAAAAACATAGCTGAAAAAATTAATGTTGAAAAGATCAGTGTAACACTTTCATATATAAAACTTTTACCAATTAAAGATCCACCATTAAATATCCATGTTGAATATGATATGTTGTTATTATATTCTTCAAATTTTATTAATCCCATCATAAATGCTATAAAAGCACAAATAGATACTATATATATTTTTGAAATTTTATTAAAACCCTTAAGAATATTATCATAAAAGCAAAAAAATACCATATTGAGTATAACAATAACTAATGCATACCATATATTAAATTGTCTATATAATGAATAATATATAATTTCAGTTCCCAAAATACTAAAAATCAATTCTAAAGTATTTTTTGTAATTACATTTAAAATTTTATCCATATTAATATCCTTCCAATGCATAAGCTTATGCTAGTTTATATTGTTATTATCATCAATATAAAAAATTTCACAAAATTTAAATCCTTCTTGCTTTTTTTTATACTCATTAGTACAAACAATCTTTAAATGTGATTTATTAAACTTAATAAACTTTTTTATTACTGATTCATTTTTATTATTTATTCTACTTGTTACTATTACATAATTATTATAATCATTAAATTCTAGGTTTTTAAAGTCATCTTTCAACAATTCAAAGTCATAATTAACAAATAATTCTTTATTGATTATTTCAGACTTAATATATCCATTAAATGAATATATATATACTTTAACTTCAAATTTGTCCTTATTAAAATAACTTACTATACTTATAAAACTTTCAATTAATTTATCACGATTTTTATAATACAAATTATTCTTATTAATATAACTATCGAGAATAAAAACTATTGTCTCTTTTTGGGAGTTTTGTATATTTTTCCTCATTAATAATTTTTGCCTTTTTGATGATATTTTCCAATTTATTTTTCTTACAGATTCACCAGGTTCATAATCTTTATATTCTAAATCAAGTTCCCCTGCAAATTCATTATTTCCAAAATTATTATAATTACTATTATGCAAAAGCTTTTTACATCCTTTTATGTCTATATTTTTAGGCTTAATATTTATTTCTTTTTCTTTATTTATAATAATATCTTTTTTAAATAATCCAAATAATCCTTTAACACATATAGTTTGTAATTTAATTATCCCAACACCTATATGTGATGCTTCTATATATCTTTTTAAAACTAAATGTTTTTTACCTTCTAAGCAAATATTCTTAATAAAAATTTCATTATTATTTATACATCCTTCAAAAGATATAGTAACTAATAAATTATTTACTTGGAAAATGTTATTATTTTGAATAAAAATACCAAATTCTATTGTATCTCCTCTTGTACAAGAAGAATCATTAATAATAATCTTGCTATTAACTTTTGATAAATATAATTTTAAAGATAATATGTCTACTAATGGAAGTAAAAAAAGAATATATAAAAGCATATATAATTCTTTTAACTCAAAAACATATGTAAAAGCAAAAGTTAACAATAAAATAATTAAATACTTGTAAATCTTTTTACTCATGATAATACCTTGCTATTTTCATGTAATGAACTATTTAATATATCTTTAAATAGATATTTAACAGTAAATCCATCTGAAATAGCCTCTGATGAAAGTATTATTCTATGACCAAGCACTTCATTTGCTATGGATATTATATCTTCAGGTAATACAAAATCTCTGCCACTAATATATGCTTTAGCTTTAGCAGCCCTATAAAGACATATACTACCCCTAGGGCTAACTCCAAGTTCAATTTTATCACTTTCTCTTGTTTTTGAAACTATTGAAATTATTAGATCCTCTATACTGTCACTTACATTTATATTATTAACTTCTTCCTGCATTTTTATAATATCATCAACTGATACAACAGGTTTTATATATTCAAGAGGATTTTTAAATGCATATTTTTTAAGCATTTCCTTTTCCTGTTTTTTAGTAGGATAACCAATTGAAAGCTTAAACATAAATCTATCCATTTGTGCTTCTGGAAGCTTATTAGTACCTGAACTTTCTATAGGATTTTCTGTTGCAATAACCATGAAAATTTTAGGTACTTTTCTAGTTATTCCATCTACAGTTACTTGTTTTTCTTCCATAACTTCAAGAAGACTCGATTGAGTTTTAGGTGATGCTCTATTTATTTCATCTCCTAAAAGAAAATTGCAAAAGGCAGCACCTTTTTTATATTCAAAATCATTTGTTTTATTATTATACATTGTAAATCCAGTAATATCGGATGCCATAACATCGGGTGTAAATTGAATTCTATTAAATGTACCATTTATGGATTTTGCTAACGCTTCAGCACATCTTGTTTTTCCTACCCCAGGAACGTCCTCAATTAGTATATGTCCTTCTGCAAGTAATGCAATTACAATATTTTCAATAACTTCTCTTTTGCCAATTATTATTTTTTCCATATTATCAATAATATCTAAAGCCCTATTCATTATTTACCTCCAATTCTACATATACATATCTATTTTAATTTTACCACATATATACAAAAAAAGCATTGAAACAACTTCAATGCTTTTTGTAAATTTTAATTAATAACTACTTAGAATTTTTCTTTTTTCTTGATAATGCCATATATGGAATAGATGAAACAAGTGCTGCTAAAAATACAACTATTCCTTTATTATCAGAAGTAGGTGAATCATCATCCTTTTTATCGTCATCTGAAGATTGTGGTGCTTTTACAGAGAAAGATACCTTACTACTTGTTACCTTATTACCAGCTTCATCTTTTGCAGTTACTGTTACTGTGTAGCTTCCTTCATCTTCTAATTTTAAGTTATAATATTTAGAAGTTTGATATTCTGAAGTGTCTGTACCACTTGGTCCACTTACCTTAAAGCTATATTTTACAGTTCCGCTACCTCCAGTACTTTTAGCTGTAAATTTAACAGTATTACCAACCACTAAATTTACATTATTCTTACTTAATGTAACCTTTAAAGATTCTTGATCTTCTGAAGGATTATCATCTCCTGATGGCTCATCACCTTTATTTTCTTCATACCATAATGAATCAGTTACTGTTTCATTATTAGAATTTTGAACTTCTACATAAATTTTATGATTACCACTTGATGTACCCTCTGATTTATAAGTATTATCTAAAGAATAATTCCTTCCTATACCTTCATCCTGATTAATATCTTTCTTTTTACCATTATCATCAACTTCAAAGAACTTATAGAAAAGAAGTCCATTTCCTACATCTTCACCACCAGTTGCATCTACAGTGAAAGTTACAGAACCATCCTTGTTTTTTTCACCTGTTAGTTTATTTATAACAGGCTTTGATGATGCCTTTACTTCCTCTACTTCATTACTTGCATCTACTGAAATATCATCTGCATATACATAGGAATTAGTTAACAATAAACTTGAACCTAAAGTAGCAATTAATAATGCTAAAGAACCTTTTCTAAATAATTTACTCATTTATATATTCCCCATTTTAATTATTATTTTTATAAGTTTTTACCATTCCCATTAGTGACAGCATCATTGTAAGTGAAATTAATAATACTAGTGTTGAATCAGAAGAATCAGATGTATCATCATCTTTTGATTCAGACTCTTTTATTGTGTATCTTACAGATTCACTTTCAGCAGTATTTCCTTCACTATCTTTAACATAAACTATTACATCATATTTTCCTGCTTCTTCTGGAGCTTCCCACTTTACTTTATTAGCTGAAGTATAGCCACTTGAAATATTGTGTCCATCCTCCCAAGAATCAGTAGATTTTTTGTACTTAAATAGATACTTACATATACCACTATAATCAGAAGCAGTAGCTGATAAAGATATACTATCACCTAAAGATATAGTTTTTGAAGTGCTATTTAATACTACACTTAATTCTTTATCAGAAACATTAGGATCTACTATATTAATTGTGATATTTTTAGTTACTGTCTTTTGTCCATCTGTAACACTTACTTTTAATACATGTTTCCCTACTTCATCACTTGACCATGTAAATGAGTTTTTCTTAATAAAACTTGTATAATCTTGTTCATCATTATCAACTATTTCCGATAATTTATATTTCAAATTTGTACCTGTTGCATTTACTGTAATTGTAATATCATCAGAAACATTTGCTTCATTCTTTGATGCTTTTATGCTATTTATTTTTAAGATAGCTTCTTCATCATCCTTTTTAGCATCATCCTTCTTTGAATCATCATCCTTTATATCTGAGTCATCATCTTTTACATCATCAAAGTTTATATCCTCTGGTGTATATAAAACTATTATACCATTTGCAGGGATTTTCCCAGAAACTCTTCCTCCTGATACATTAAAAGATCCACCCGATTCTGCTTGATTTTCATATGTTCCATCTGGAAGTGAGGACTCTACCTCAAATTCACTATCTCTTCCAGTATTTATTATAGCAGTTCCCTTATTGCCACGATTTACAACAAGTATCTTAGGATCACCACCATTTCCATTTCCTTGTGCTGTAGATATTTTTTCAGCTTGTCCAACCATTGCATTATGAAATCTATTAACAGCTACTACATTTTTAGATGCAAAATCATCTGAACCTCTTTCTCCCATAGTTTTGTATGCTTCACCCTGTGGTGAATTAGCATTTGATCCAAAATCAGTGTCTACTGGTCTATTAAAGAATAATGGTACAACCTTATCCCTTGCAGTCATTAATGCCCATGCCACTTCTCTTCTTGGGGTATCCATGCATCTTGTTGCTCCAGCGTTTGCATAAAGGTCATGGCTTTCTACCCAACTTACATATTTATCATTAGATATGTTATCCATTGACCATTGAGTACCTTCAGGAATAGAAGTTGGATTTTTTACCCACTCAGCAGTAAGTCCATCTGGTGACCAACTACCTTGAACCATATCTAACGCTACATTTGTTACACTTGGATCCCTATTAGCACCATCACCTCTAATTTCATCCTTACCTTTTACTTCTTCCTGCCACATAACATAGCCTGTTGCTTGTCTTAAGCAGAAACCATACTGACTTCCTGTAATTCTCATAATGTTAGTATAACCAACTGCATTTGTTCCTGGTTCATCACCTTGAAGTGCCTCACCATAATAAAATAATTTTTTCCCCTCATCAGATGCTGCACTATCTGCCATTCCCATTACTGTTGTCCAAAAGTCGCTTGAAGTTGCTCCTGGTCTTTCATATTTTTCTGGAAGTTCAATACTTTTTACTGCATCAAATCTAAAACCATCAGCTCCATTTTTTACACATTCTTGAAGATATGATCCTATTTTATTTTGAGCTGTTTTTGATTTAGTATCAATATCAGGCATACCTATGCAACAACCTTGTGTTACTTTATCCCTTACTTTCCAATCTGAACCTGTAATTCTATTAGGATCATCTAAGCCAGAACACTTCCTTGCTTCATCATATAATTCAGTATCCACCTTATCTTTATGTTCTGAGCCACAATCAGCTAAATGATTTGCAACTACATCAACTATTATTTTTACCCCATATTTATGTGCAGTTTCGCACATAGCTTTAAATTCTTCTGCTGTTCCTAAATAATCATTACCTAATGTAAAATATGTAGGTTGATAAAGATAATACCATGTAGGCTTATCATTTGTTTGTTCAAGATCAGCTTTTTTCCATGTTTCACCTAATCTACATGCTTGTGCAGGTGATGTTTGTATTGTATTATACCCAGCTTCAGCAATTTCCTTCATATTTTTTCTAATATTATTAAAAGACCAATTCCATGCATGAAGAATAACTCCATCATCAATAGAATCAGGTAAACCGTGATTTGAAACTTGTGCTTCTTCAACACTTTCAGTATCACTACTTAATTCTAACTTGTTCTTTGCTAATGCACTTGATGATATCATTGTAAACGAAACCATGATAGATGCCACTAAACACATTAACTTTTTTGTTAATTTACTCATTTAATCCCCCTTATGTAGTAAATATATTTTCTATAATATCATATTATCATATTTTGCTAATTTTAGAAACATATTATGTAATTTTTTTGAACTTTTTATTAAAAAAATGCATACACTTATTATTTAAAATAAATGTATGCATTAAAATTAAATTTTATTTTTAATTATTTATTTTTTCTTTTTAATGAAGCTACAATATATCCAAGTGACATAACTGCAAATGTTCCTATTGGTAAAATTCCCTTAGATAAATCTCCAGTATTGTTTCCATCATTATCTTTACCCGGATCTGTACTTGGCTTATCACTATCATCTGGGTTTGTATTTGGCTTATCGCTATCATCTGGATTTGTATTTGGCTTATCACTATCATCTGGATTTGTGCTTGGCTTATCACTACCAGTTTGTTCTGCTTTTACATTTACTGTAATCTTACTGCTCTTAGTAACACCAGAATCATCCTTAACATAAATTGTTAAAGTATGTGTTCCTTCTGATGTAGGTGTCCATTCAAATTCATTGCCTTCTTCATATTCTCTTAATGTTGCTACTCCACTATTTGATGAATCCTTAAATTTATACTTCTTATCACCTATACCACCATTAGATTCAGCTTTAATTGTTACAGATTTATTTACATATACATCTTGGCTGCTTAATGAAACATTTATTGTTAATTCATCATCAGTTCCATCTTGTGCAGTTCCTATAACAACCTTTTGAGTTTCAGATTCAGTATTATCTTGTGAATCAGTAACATCAACTTTTATAGTATATTCATCAGCTGCTTTAGGAGTCCATGTAACAGTAGATTTTGCAGTTTCCTTACTAAATACTTCATTTCCTTTAGAATCAACTACTGTGAATTTATATGTTAAGTCATCATCATCACTTGTAACATCAGCAGATATTTTAACATCATCGTTAACAACAGTGTCTTTAGTAACATTAGTTTCTATTTTGTTAATCTTTAATACAGAAGTATCTGGTGTGTCTGGTGTATCAGTATTTATTTCGTAAGTTTTTGTTTCACTAACAACATCATTTTGTGAATTTTGAACTTCAACACATATTCTAAACTTACCATCAGTTCCTGGTTTACAAATGTATGTGTTATCAGTTGAATAGTTTTGTCCTATTCCCTTGTCCTGATTTATTTGAACCTTTTCACCATTTTCATCTAAAACATAGAATTTATAGAATAGTAAGTTATTTCCTACCATACCACCACTAGCATTTACTGTGAAAGTAACAGTACCATTATTATTATCTTTTGCATCAATACTATCAATTACTGGATCAACTAATGCAATCATATTTTCATCCGAATCTTCAGCTGATGCTGTAATTGCTGTAAATGCTCCTAATGATACAGTAGAAGTAAGTGCTAAAATAGTAATTCCTGCATAAATTGATTTTAAAAATTTACTCATTTATTAATTATTCCCCTTAATTATTTCTAAAATGTGCAAACACAGTTAATGTTTGCACATTAATATTAACTTATATTATTGTCTTTTAAACTTTTTTACAAGTGCTGCTGCAGATGCAACCATCATTGCAACTATTGGTAAAGCCTTTGTAGTATCAGCAGTTGGTGAATCTGGCTTTTCTGGAGTTGTTGTAGTTGATGTTGCAGGTTTATCTTCAGATGGTTTTTGTTCTGGATCTTTCTTTTCAGTAACAGTTATAGTAATTTCTTTACTTGTAATATATTTTTTATTTGCATCTTCATTATTGTTGTTATATTCATCATCTTGTGCAAGTAATATTACATTGTAAGTTCCTGCTTTTTTAGGTGTCCATTCTATAGTATTATTTTCTGAATATCCTTTAGCAACAACATATACTTCTTTATCTGTCCAACTATTTGAAGCTAATTTATATTTAAATTTGAATTTTGGAGTTCCTTGTGCATCTGAAGCGTTAGCTATAAGTTTTACTGAATCTCCTAATTCAATTGTTTCCTTTTCAGAAGTTAATTTAACAGAAAAATCTTTCTTTACTTCTTCAATCTTAACAGTAACCTTAATTGTTTGTTCTTGTTCTTCTTCACCTGATTTTGCAACTACTCTTAATACATAATTTCCTTCTTCTTCTGGAGTCCAAGTTAATTTATTGCTACTTTGGAATGCACTATATTGTTCTTCATCATTATCATCTTTTTTAGTATATAATGCATATTTAATATCTTTTCCTGTTGCATCACAAGTAATTGTAACATCTGAACCTAAAGTAACCTTAGTTTTATCAGGAGTAGCTGAATTAAATTTAAATTCATTAACTTTCTTAAATGTATAAACCTTAGTTACTTCTACACCATCTGAATTCTTAGCTTTAACAACAACTGTATTTGTATCTCCTACATTAGAATCTGCTCCTACATAAACAGTTTTACCTTTTGCAATTACATTTTTATTTAATGAAGTTGGAGCATTATCGTCTTTTTGAATTGTAACAGATGCTGCATTTTTAAATGTTAAATTTAATTGTGCTTCATCAGTAAATTCAATAGTTTCATTTTCATCAACAACATTACCATTATATTTAGCTATTATTTCAGCAGGATCAGCTACTACTTCTTTATCTTTCATTTTGAATTTATAAGTATAATTTTGCTTTCCATTTTCATTAGTAACTGTAATTTCAACCTTTTGAGTTTCACCAGCTTCTAAGTTCTTACCTATTACAATTTCAAGACCATTTTCAATTGCATCTTTAACTTCATCATCACTTAAATCTACATCTTCACCATTAAATTTATATGATAAACTATCAACATTTTCAAAGCTTACATTAAGTTTAGTTTCTTTTTCTATTGTAGTTGTACTATTATCTTCAATAGCTTTTCCACCTAATTTAGCAGTAGCTTTTGGATCTTTCTTATCAACTTCTGGATTTTTCTTAAATTTGTAAGTTTCAGTAGCTTCTTTCTCTCCATTTTTAGCTGTAATAACTAAAGTTTCTGTATCATCAATTGTTATTGTATCTCCATCTTTTAATTCAACTTCTTTAGCATCACCAAGCTTGTAAGTAGCAGATTCTGCATCTTTTAAATTTACAGTTACTTTTATACTTCCATCAAATGAAGTTTCTGAATCTTTCTTTAAAGTATCTTTTCCATTTTTAACTGATATTGTTGGAGTTTTCACTTCTGGTGTTTCAGATGCAGATAAATCAACTGTTGATAAAACAGCTATTGATTGTCCCTTTAGTGATCCAGTTAATGTACCATTTTTAACAGTAAATGTACCACCATCAGCTCCATAGTTCTTATATTCACCATCTTTTAAATCAGTTTCAGCACTTATATTTTGTTCATTAGTAGTTACGTTTGCTAAAACAACACCTTTACCACCACGAGATGCCATATACACAGAATCACTGTTTAATCCAGAAAGCTTTTCATCTTCATCTTTCATTGCATTGTGGAATTTATTTACAGCAACAACATTTTTAGATTTAAAATCATCTGAACCTTTTTCACCCATTGGCTTATAAGCTTCACCTTTAGGATTATACATATCCTTTCCAAAATCAGTATCTACTGGTCTATTAAAGAATAATGGTACTACTTCTTTTCTTGAAGCTAATATTGCCCAACATACTTCTCTTTGTGCAACAGACATTGCTCTTGTAGCCCCTGCATTTGCATAAAGGTCATGGCTTTCTACCCAACTAACTAATTTATTTCCTGGAATCTTTTGATCCCATGCAGCTGCTGGAATAGAAGTTATTACCTTAGAAACACTTGGAGTTGTAACTGATTCTTGTTTTCCTTGGTTATATCCCTCACCTCTAATTACATCTTTACCATTTACTTCTTGTTGCCATACATCATATCCAACAGAATATCTTATAAGTTGTCCATAGCAGCTTGCTGTAATTCTCATTAAACCACTATTTACATATCCATCTTGATTTGTACCTGGTTCATCTCCTTGAAGTACTTCACCATATACAAATAAATTCCCATCATCTTTTTCACTTTTTGCTGCATTTAAAACATTTGGCCAAAAATCACTTGATGTATTACCATTTTTTTCATAAGCGCTTGGAAGTTCAATACTCTTAGCTGCATCAAATCTAAATCCATCAGCACCATCTTTTACTAATTCTTTTAAATAATTAGCAATTATATTTTGTGATTTTTCAGATTTAGTATTAATATCTGGCATACCAATACAACAACCTTGAGTTACTTGCTCTCTATCTTTCCAATTATTTATTCTATCTCCATTTCTCCTCATTACTCTAGCATCTGAAAATAATGTTTGATCAACTTTATCTGTATGATTTTCATTATTTTCAGTAACATTTGCTAAATGGTTAGCAACAACATCTACAACAATCTTTAAACCTAATTTATGTGCTTCTTCACACATTTCTTTAAATTCTGCTTCTGTTCCTAAATACTCATTACCTACAGTAAAATATGTTGGTTGATATAAATAGTACCATGTTGGTTTATCATTTGTTTGTGATTTATCTGCATTATTCCAATTAGCACCAAGTCTGCAGGCTTGAGCTGGAGATGTTTGAATTGCAGTATAACCTGCATCTTTTATTTCTTGTAAACTGTCTTTAATATTTTTAAAAGACCAGTTCCATGCATGAAGCATAACACCTTCATCTACAGTCATGTCACTTGCTTCTGTTTCTTCTACTGTATCATTTGCATCTGATACTTCTAAATTATTGTCATTATCATTTGCAGCTATTGCTGATAATGGAGTTTGCACCATAACTGTTGAAGCTACTACGACAGTTGTAACAATACTTACTAATTTTTTTGATAATCTTCCCATGATTTTCCCTCTCTCTTTTCAAATCTTGTTAATTTTTTTTTATTAAAACCTTAAGAGATGAAAACAATTTTCATCTCTTAAGACATAAATCATTTAGCTAATATTATCTAGCTTGTTTAGTTTTCTTACTATATGCAACGTATCCTAATGCCATTGCTCCAAGCACTACCATTGGCATAGCACTTACAGGATCACCAGTAGGTGATTCTGGATCATCCTTTGGTTCATCTGGTTTTTGACTATTAGATACTTTGTATTCATCTATTTTATCTTCAGCTGTATTTCCTTCTTCATCTACTGCTTCAACTTGAATTTTATATGAACCTTCTTCTGCAGGAGTCCATACAAATTCATTAGATGCACTACTTTGTTTTTTCTTGCCATCAACATAGAAAGTATAAGTTACATCACCATCAGCATTAGAAGTTTCAGCTGTAAATTTAACTTCTTTACCAACTTGAATACTATCACTATTAGCTTTTAATGATACCTTTATAGCCTCAGTTGGATCTTCTGGATCAGTAGTAGTGCCACTTTTAGTAACTTTATAAGTTAATTCAGCTGTATTATCATCATTTTCTACACTAGATTCTTCAGAATCATCTGTAATAACCACTTTAATTGTATAAGTGCCTTCTTCTGCAGGAGTCCATGCAAATGTATTTTTACTACCTTTTTGAGCTGGTTTACTGCTACCATTTATATAGAATGCATAAACTATATCACCAACACCATCTTCTGCAGTTGCTGTAAATGTAACCTTAGTTCCAACTGTTTGTGGAGCTTGTTTATCTGGTTTAAATGAAGCTAATGTAACTGGGTTTTCATCACCAATTGGTGGATCTATAGGAGTTTTTTCATCTACTTTGATTTTAATATCTTTTGAATCTTCATTACCATCTTCATCTTTTGCTGTTACTGTAATTACATAATCTCCAGCTTCAGTAGGTTCAAATACATATTCACTTTCTGATGAATATTTTTGTAATACAGTTTTTCCATCTGAGAATTTATATTGAACATCTCCAGTACCATTTTCAGTCACTACTGATATTGTTGTACTATCTCCAACTTTAATAGTATCACTGCTTGCCTCTACTGATTTAATTGATAGTTTCTTTATTGGTGGTTTTGGATCATCATCACTAACAGTATAAGTCATTTGTGCTGAATCACTATTTTTACTTTCATCAGTTACCACTACTTTAATCTTGTAACTACCAGCTTCATCTGGTTTCCAAGTACATTTTCCATCTTCAGATTTACCAATTGAAGTAGTTCCATTAAAGAATTCATATGATAGAGTTCCTGAACCACCACTAGCTTTTGCAGTAAATGTAGTTTCTTTATTAACTTTTCCTTTTGTTGGATTAGCAGTAATTCCTTCAACCTTAGGTGATTCTGGATTATAATCATACCATTTACCATCTAAATACCAACATTCACCTTGTTTCTCAAATCCAGGCATCATATCTGCTGGATCTCTATCTGGACTTGACTCTCCGCAGTTGAAAATTATTTTTGCAGCATCAGTTGTATCATACTCTATTGTATACCAACCATCATCACCTTTTGTCATTGGATCTCCAGGCCATTTTGCACTTAAAGCTGTTTCTGCCGCATCAGTACCATAAACATATGCATTAATTGGATTTTTCCAAGCTGAATTTTTAGCATGAATTATTAAATTTTTAATAATTGGTTTTTCTGCTTTCTTATAAGTGTAAGATTTAGTAACTTCTTCACCATCTTCACCAGTTGCTTTTAATTCTAGTGTAAATGTATCACCAATTTCAGATTTATCAGCTATTGTTATTTTGTCACCATCTTTAAATTCTACTTCTTCTTCACCATTTATTGAGTAAGTACCTTTATCAGCTCTCATAACTTTTAATGTTACTGCTAGTGGATCTTCATAGAAATCTCCACTTGCTACACTTGCACTAACTACTGCCTTACTAGAAGGTTGTCCTTGTGATAAAAGAACTACTCCATTATCTCCTGCAGTTACATCAACTGTTCCATCAGAAACTACATATTCATTTCCTGTATAGTAATCAATTACTGATGCACCTTCGTCAAATATAGTGCCACAGTCTACTTTACATGATCCAGATTTTCCTGGAAGTGATATTACAACCTTATCTGATACACCATTTTTATCATATACTCTGCTAAATGTATAAGGTGATTCTGAAAGTTTTGTATGAGTACCAGCACCAACAGCTATATGTTCTGTTCTAAATTGTCCAACTTTTTGCCAATTTGATAATATAGATTGATCAATTGAATCCCAGTTCATATTACTACGAGTTGGTTGTAATTGTGGAGTACCATCACCTTTTCTACCTGATTCATCACCATAATATGTTTGAACACCACCTGGAGTTAATAAAAGTGCTGTTCCAGCATTTGCACTTCTATCACCTAATGCTGTATCATGTGATGAAATATAACTTAAAGCATTAAAAGAAGGGTCTGAATTGATTTGCTTTGCATAACCACTATAAACTCCATCTAATGAAGCTCCTGTCTTACCTTCATTTCCTTGATAAGAGAAATTAATCATTGAATCAAAGCCACCAGATGTATAATAGCCATCTTTTCCAACTCCATGTCCCCATGATTCACCTGTCATCCAGAAATTATCTGTCCATTTAGCTCCTGGCTTATCTGGATTTGCTTTTCTCCATTCATTAAGGGCTTGTACACCAGCTTTCTTTAAATCTCCCCAGCAATCCATTGTAACATGTTTTGCAGTATCACATCTAAATCCATCTACACCATAATCTCTTACCCAATCAGTAAGCCATTTTACAATGTAAGTTTTAACGCATTTTTTCATTCCATAATTACTACAGAATTCTGTCATTTCTTTTTCTTCTTGTGCAAGTTTTCCTGGATCTTCTGAATTCCATTTTGTTTTTAATACTGCTGGCATTCCAGGATCTGTAGTTCCTTCAGTAACAAAGTCTGGAAGTCCATCAAGACAAGTTTCAACACCTGATTCTTCTGGAGCTTGATTAGAATAACTGCCAAATCTATCTTTTCTTAATCTAACCCATTGAGGTCCCCAGAAATTATCCCAGTTTGCATCCGAATTAAGAGTATATTGATCTGGCTTTCCTTGTGTTACAGCTTCTACAGAATAATCATTCCACCAATGCATAGAACCTTCATCACCAAAATATACATCTTTCCATGATGGATTTAAACCACCATATCCATATTCATTAGCATCCACTGCATTTGTATATCCAGCATGGTTCATAACTATATCCATAACTACTCTTATACCATGACTATGAGCAGTATCTACAAATTTTTCAAATTCTTCTGCTGTACCAATGTTTTTATCTGGTTCTGTATAATCAAGGACCCAATATCCATGGTATGCAAAATGCTTAAATCCATCTGCACACATACCACCATGTATTTGTTCATATGGAGCTGTTATCCAAATAGCATCTGTACCAAGATTATCAAAATATCCATCTTCAATCTTTTGAGTTAATCCTACAATATCGCCACCATGCCAGTATCCAGCTTTAGTATCATAACCAGCTACTTCTTTACCACTTCCATCTTGGCCTCTGCCATATGAATGGTCATTAGAAGTTTCACCATTTACAAACCTATCAGTAATTACAAAATACATGTTAACATTATCCCATGAAAAGACTCTGTCTTCAGTATATACTTTGTCACCCCAATCGCCTTTAGGTTGTTCAAGTGCAGTTTTTCCTACTGGTTCTTGATAAGTAAGATCACCATTATCGTCAACGTTTACTTTTAAGATACCTTCCATGTCGCCATTTTCAACATTTTGAAATAAATCATCTGAATTAGAGCTTGTAGAATCTTTAGTAGTACTATCGTTTACAATAGTATCAGCTGCACTAGCTAAAGTTGTGCTAAATAATGTCATTGACATAGTAACTAATGCAATAAGTCTTTTAATACTTTTTCCTACCATTAATAATCTCCCCCCTTAATTTATTTACATAAAAATATGTAATTGAGATAATTAATATTGTTAGTTAATCATTTACATAACATAATTATATAATAAACGTTTTTAGAGTTTTTATCAATAGTTTTTTAAAATTTTGTAAACGAATTTAATAACTAGAATTACCTATTAAATTTGTCATTTTTGTTGTAAGTTATCTTTACAATAAATTTCTTTCAAATATAGTTTTTTATAATATGTTACAAACTTTTCAACTAAATTTGTAAAGCTTACTTTTCTATTCCAATTAAGTATCCTCTCTGCCTTTTTTGCATTACCATGTAAAATACTTACGTTATTAAAATTATTATCACAAGCTTTTACCAGTAGCTTTCCATCAGTTTTATTGTATCCATATTCAAAACCCGCTACTTTTTTCCAAACTATATAAATACCAACTTTCACAAATGCAATTTCTATAAATTCTCTAATACTATGACGTTCATTTGTTGATAAAACATAATCTGATGAAACATCCTTTTGCATCATAAGCCAAATACCCTGAATGTAATCTCTAGTATATCCCCATTCTTTCTTATAATCTAAATTATCTATAAAGATAGTATCTTTAAGTCCAAAATATATCATGACAACGGCCTCTGCTATAACTGAAGCTGAATACTTTTCTCTGCATTTTACAGATTCATGGTTAAATAACACCCCATTACAAGCAAACAAATTGTAACATTCTCTATAGCTTTTTGTTCTCCAATAAGAATAAAGATATCCTTTTGAATTTATCAAAAATTCATCCTCAGATGTATCTTCATCTAAAATTTTTTTAAATAATAATTCATTTGATGATTGATAATATTTACTCTTTAATTCATATACACTAATGTACTTTAATATTTTTCTTGTTAAGCTGCCATTACTTTCATATAAATTATAAATTTCATCTGGTTTAAACTTTATTAAAATATGTTCAATATCATTTTCCATAAGATTTAAATATTTAATTCTATTAGAATAGTATACATAATCCTTAAGAAGCTCTTTACATTTAAATATGCCAATTATATCATATCCTTTACTAATTAATAATTCAGATAAATAATATCCATCTTGATTCTCTAACCCAATTATTACTGCTTTTTTCATAGTTTACTTAAAACCTCTCTTCTCAAATTGTACATTTATAACACAAATATATTTTAATATATTTACCATATTTTTACAAATGTTTATTTGAAAATTATTGAGGTTTTATTAATATTAGGCGTTGACCTTGAAATTGTGGATTGTCCATCCATCTCATATAATCAAAATTTTCACAACGAAAAAGTAAAATATTCTGAATTTTTACTTAATTAAGCCCAGGGCATCGGCGACGGCTGACTTAATTCTTAATTTCCTAATTAGTTTACAAATTTAACTACGAAATTAAGAATTAATAAAAAATAAGGATTGTCACATTGAGCAACAATCCCTTAAACTAATTCCAATTATTCATTATATCATCCCAGGCCATCTTACCACATTTTGCTAAGGTAACTGTCCCATAAACACTATTAGGAATATTTTTTGACATTACAGTGAATACAAAATTACCTTTTGACAATCTTATAAAAGCAGTGTCATTTTCTACTCCTTTTTTATCTCCAGTTTTACTTGAAATTTCATATTTAAGATCATCTGGAATATATAGTGCTAGCTTATTTTTTATCTGCTGTCTTGTTAAAATATCTATAAGCATCTCACTATTTTCTTTTGATAAGAAAGTAGCATTTTTTAGTGTCTTCCATATACTACATAAATCATATGCACTTGATATATTTTCTATATCATTTTGCTTATTTCTTTCATCAGAAGTTTTTCTGTTTAGAATTGTATTTTTAAGTCCCATACTTTTAATATCTTCATTTATCCTATCCATTGAAACTATATCGATTATCTTATTTGCAGCTGTATTATCACTTTGTATAAGCATTGCTACTAAAAGTTCAAAAACTGTATATTCTCTTTCACCAAATTCATGAATTATGCCAGTACCATATACTTTATCAGCACTTTCTATTTTAACTTTTTTCATAAAATCTGTTTTTCCTTCTTCTACAGCTTTTATAAGTGAAACTGCTATTGGAAGCTTCATGCAACCAGCTGCAACCATCTGAACATTTTCATTATATCCATAAGTATAACCACTTTTTAAATCCTCAAAGAAAAAGCTATAATCACCAATTCTTGATTCTAAATATTTTTTTATTTCTTTCATAAATAAGCCTCCATAAAGTAATTTATATTTTAATCTCCAAATGACACACCAATTTTTCTAGCCATTTGTACAAGCTCTCCATCAATATCTACTAATTTGTTTTTTTGTCCTATAACATTTTCTAATGAATCACTTGAGATTTTATTTCCCTTTAAGCATACCATCTGACCAAACTTTCCAGAATTAATAAGTTCAGCTGCCGCTACTCCATATCTTGTAGATAAAATTCTGTCATATGTGCATGTTGTGCCACCTCTTTGTATATGACCAAGAACAGTACATCTTATTTCCTGATCATCAATTATTTTTTCAAGATCATCAGCAAGCTTATTGCCAATACCACCAAGTCTAATTGGATCAGGACTGTCTTCAACTACTTTTCTTATAACAACTTCTCCATCTTTAGGTTTAGCTCCTTCTGACACAACTACTATAGTAAATAATTTACCTGAAGCTTTTCTCTCCTCTACCTTTTCTTTTATCTTATAAATATCATATGGAATTTCTGGAATTAGTATAACATCTGCAGATCCTGCAATTCCAGATTCTAATGCAATCCATCCAGCATTTCTACCCATAACTTCACAAAGCATTACTCTATGATGAGATTCTGCTGTTGTGTGAAGCCTGTCTAAAGCTTCAGTTACTACATCAATTGCTGTATTAAATCCAAAAGTAACATCTGTAGATGCTAAATCATTATCTATAGTTTTGGGAACACCAACAACATTTACTCCCTTTCTTGAAAAATCTCTTGCAGATGTTAATGTACCATCTCCACCTATAATAACAAGTGCATCTACACCCTCTTTTTTCATATTTTCAACAGCTACATCAGAAACATCTTTTTTAACCTCTTGTCCATTTTCATTAATTGTATAATCAAAAAGATTATCTTTATTTGAACTGTAAAGAATTGTTCCACCTCTACTTAAAATTCCTGATACAGAATCTAATGTAAGTGGAATAAAGTCATTATTATATAAACCTCTATATCCAAATTTATATCCTATAACTTCATACCCATAATTTAAAATTGCAGTTCTAGTTACAGCTCTTATTACTGCATTTAAGCCTGGACAATCACCACCGCCTGTTAATAATGCAATCTTTTTAACATCTCCTATCATTAATAAATCCTCCCACCCTATGATTTAATTATTTTGCATTGGTAAATAATACCATTAATTTAATAATATCACATGATTTAAGGACTTTAAAGATTTTTTTACCATTTTATAGAAAACGTTAAATATTAATCTACAAACTTTATTATATATTATATTTATGTTATTTATGTTAATTTTAAGTTAATTATTATAAAATTAATCATTAAAAGAAAAGGACTTTTAAAAGTCCAAATCTTAACCTTATATTATTATAACTTTTGTTAAAACTAATATAGCAAGTAATGTTCCTGCAAATATTCTATATATAGCAAAAACTCTCATAGGCTTTTTCTTTAAAAATGCAACAAACTTGTCCATTACAACAATTGAAACTATAAATGCTACAATAAAACCTATAACTAATGCTATCCAACTAGTTGTATTCATAATTGAATAATCAAATTCAAATAAATCCTTAGCTGAAGATCCTACCATAGCTGGTATTGCTAAGAAAAAAGAAAATTCAGCTGCTATTGGTGTTGAAATATCAGCTACCCAACCACCCATTATTGTTGAAGCACTTCTTGACATTCCAGGCCACATTGATAAAACTTGAAATAAACCAACCTTAAATGATTGTTTAACTGTAATATCATCAATAGATTTTGTTTTGTGCTTTCTTTTTCTAAAAGAATTTTCAATAAGTAGTAAAAGTATACCACCAACAATAAATGCTATAATTACATACTTTGGTCCAAATAATGATTTAATCTTACTATAAAATAACATTCCTACCACACCAGCTGGAATTGAAGCTACTATTACGTTTATTCCAAATTTAAATCCTACTTTACCTTCTTTGCCTTTAGTAAAGATATATTTAAAAAATTCCACAACACTGTCTTTTATCTTTTTCCAATATAAAACAACTACTGCCATAATTGCTCCAAGTTGAATGACAACTTCAAACATATCAGCAAATTCGCCTTTAAAATCAATTAGATTGCCTATTAAAATCATATGTCCAGTAGATGATACAGGAATAAATTCAGTTAACCCTTCAACTATAGCTATTATTATAGCTTTCAATACAAACAAAAAATTTAACATTATCTTGTCCAACTCCTTAAACTTGTTATTTACTTTTTACTTTTTAGAATTTTTATAAATTCATACAATAAAAAAATTAAGAAAGTACTATAAAACTACTTTCTTAATTATACTTTTATTATATAAATAATGTCTACACAAATTTAAACATTTTTATAAATCATTACTTATTATTTTCAATTTCAACCTTTGCTTCAACAGCTTTGCCATCAATCAATAATGAAATACTAGTTGTACCTTCTTCAAGTTCAATGTTTTTATATTTTAGTACTTTTTCCATATTGTCATCATTTATTTTCAGATAATATTCATCTAATATTGAATCATCCTTAAATGCACCTATTATATATGCATTATCAGCAGCCTTTTCATCTGTATCCTTCATTATAACTAGATAAGCTTTAGCATCTTTACCATCTATTTTTTTAGAAGGATCAAAATTAAATAAATCTTTATTAGTAGTATATATTGTACAAGGAGCATAACTATTTCCTACCTTTAATGTTATATCCTTTTTGTCTGTAGTATAAGTTATATATGTATTACTTTTTTTGTTATCTAATGTATTGTCAATAGCAATTGTATAAGAAGATAAGTATTTTTTTATTTTATCTTTAAAATCATTTTGAGCAATAGAACCAACATATGTAAGATCATTCATTTTAGCTTGCATAATTTCAATCGCAGACAATGGTTCATCATTTTTTTCTAAATATCCATTATTTACAACATCTATCATAACCCACTTTGAATACTTTGTACTCCAATATTCAACAATATAATAGCTTGGATTTTTTGCATTTTTAGGATCTTCTTTTCTAAATTCACCAACTCGTGAAACTATTCCTTCACATAGGAAAATATCTCTTTGAAGATATGCCATATCTCTTGGTGCCAATTTTTTTCTACCAGACATATTAGAAATAATGGCATAGCCACTTGTAAGATTACTTTCACTTATATCATCCGAATCAGCAATAGAATTTAATATATCCATACCCTTGCTAATTATATCCTTTTCTGTTGATAAATTTTTTATTGAATCTTTAATTTTATATTCTGCATCAAGCTTTGACAAATCGGATTCTGTTTTTTCAGAACTTAAATCTTCATAAAAGAACTTTATATTATTTTCATTATAAATGCTATCCCAATTTGAAATTGTTATTCCTTTTTCCTTAGAAAAGAACTTTTTATATACAAACATTCCTCCACATAAAATACAGGCTAGTAATATAACTACAACTACTACTTTAAAAAACTTTTTCATATTTACTGCACCTCTCATATATAATCCATTTTTACCACTTCATATTTTCAAACCTTTAATAACTTATATCATATTACATTTATCGTACTTTTACTAATTACCCTTTATATGTTTTTATTAAAGAAAAATAATTTTAATAAAGCATTTCAAATAATAATGGATTAACTGTTGTACTCACATCGTTACCAGAGCTTTTCTTTACTTCTTTTGCTGCTTCATAATTAGCTATTATAACCTTTTTTACTTTTAAATCATCAACAGACTTAATCATTTCATATGCACATTTTAAATTGTATAATCCTCTATCAATATCATTGCCAATTGAAATATAATAACATCCTGCATTATTTAATGCTACTATATCATCATTATCATTTTTATAAGCCTTTCTTATTTCATTAATAACTTCATCCTTTTTGCCTATATCATAATATGCCTTACCAAGAGCTCTATGATATTTAGCTTCATTAGGATCTAAACTTATACATTTATTAATAAGTTCTATTCCTTCGTTAATATCCTTATCTTCAAATTTAATCATTGCCATATTATATATAATTTCTGCACTATCTGGTTCTATTTTTTCAGCTATTTCATAAAACTCATATGCTTTTTCATTATTTGATAATTCATTTTTATAATAATCCGCAAGTTCTAAAATTGCATCACCATTAAATGGTTCTGTAGAAATAGCTTGTCTATAATATGATTCAACTCTTACATTATCTGATTTAGCTTTTGTACTATTTGGAATATTATCTATGTAATTTTTATCATAATCTCTATTAGAATTTACACTCTTAGCTGCATATTCAAGAGCTTTAGAATTATTACCTTTATTTTTATAATATGTAGCAATAATATTTTCATCACTATATGTAGGATCTTCCTTTCGCTCTAATTTTTCTATAATTTGCTTTATCTTATCATTATCTGCACCCTTAAAAAAGCCTTGTTCAATAAGTTCTACTACATAACTTTCTACTTTTTCACTATAAATTTCATTTTTTAAATCATTATATTTACTTGATGACATTGAATCCTCTGAATAATGCTTAAGAAGCCATACTTTGTAACATGGTTCATCTTCATTGTCCTTTGATAATTGCTCAATTTCAGAAAGTAAATTATTAATTGAACTTGATGTTATTTCAGAAACAATATCGTATACTTTTAAATCATTTTTATCTTCTTCCCAGGCTTCCTTTAATATTTCAAGTCCCTTACTATTATCTTGTAATGTTATATACATTTTAGATAAAACAGCTAATTCATATGCAGATTTTTCCTTATCATTTTCATATAAATTATTTAATATGTTTCTTGCACTTTCTTTATCACCTTGCTGTAAATATAATGTAAACATCATTATATTCATATTAAAATCATCCATATTATCTTCATAAAAAGACTTTGCATATTCAAGTGCTTTATTATTTCCATTTAAGTATGATAAATATGATACTAAACAACCAAGTTCAGCATCTCCACTTTTATATTGATCTATACCATTTTGTGTTATTAAATTTACTCTCTTTTTTACCACTTCATCTAAAAGTTCATTTGATCTATTTATATCGCCACTAGCAGAATAAACTTCGGCAAGTTTTGCTTCATAATAAGGCCATTCTTGACCACTTTGCATCTTTTGATATTCAGAAATTGCCTTTGAATATTCTCCTTGAAAAAAATACTCTTCTGCTTTATTATTTGTTAGTGATGCTTTAACTTCTGCTTTTGTATTAGTGCCACTATTACACAATGTTACTACCGTAGACCCAAACACCATAACACCTAATATTGTAATTATAGAATCTAATTCTTTATATTTCCTGGCTAATTTTTTATGTGTACAGGATACTTTATTCCAAAAGGATTGTTTATTATCATCTGTATTTTTCATGAAAAGCCTCCTAAAAATTTGAATTTTTACATTATAATATTAAATTGTTAAAACAATTGATTTTTTAAATAAACAATTCTATTGTATCACTTTTTTTTTGAAAAATCCATAATTGCTTCATTTTTAAATTTGAACTCAAATTTTTACTTCATTTCACTTTCTGTTATTTATCACTTACAACTTTGGTTAATTAATAATTAATAATTAAGAATTAAGAATTAAGAATTAATAATTAAGAATTAATAATTAAGAATTATGGACATTTTGCTCTTTGCATTGCAAAAATTTTAAATTTATTGGTTATGCATAAAGTTTATGCTATACTTGTTTTTAGAAAGTTTATATTTCTACATTAATTAGGTGGTGACTTTAATTGAAAAAAATCAAAATAAACTCACTTTTAGGAATCTTTTTTTCAAAAGTAGTTTTGTTTTTATCAAAACACATACTAAAAGGTGGTAGTACTTTTCCAGGAACTATTGCCTTAAAATTTGATAAAAATATATTAAAAACTATTTCAAAAGGATATAAGGTAATACTTGTTACAGGTACAAATGGAAAAACAACAACAACAAGTATGATTACAAATATCTTACGAATGAATAAATTTAATGTAATTACAAACAATACTGGTGCTAATCTTTTTAGAGGTATTGTTTCCTGTTTTATAGATAATTATTCTTTTTTTAAAAAGCCTATAGATAATTCTTACGCTGTAATTGAAGTTGACGAAGCAAATGTTAAATTTGTTACTGAATATATAACTCCTGAAATAATTACCATAACAAATTTATTTAGAGATCAACTTGATAGATATGGTGAGGTATATACTACCTTAAATAAAATTCTTGAAGGAATAAAAAAAGTACCTTCTTCTAAATTAGTATTAAATGGTGATGATTCTTTATTTAATAAAATGAATATAAAAAATCAATGTGTATTTTATGGCTTTAATGTTCCAATTGATCCTAATGCAAAGATAGATATTAATGCTGATGCTAAATTCTGCAAATTTTGCAAAGCACCTTACAAATATAATTTTGTAACTTACAACCACTTAGGTGACTTTTACTGTCCTGAATGTGGATTTAAAAGAAACTCTTTAAAATATTCTATAAATAAAATTATAGATATAAGTGAAAATCATTCTAAAGTTCAAATAAATGATTGCACTATAACTATAAGCCAATCGGGAGTTTATAATATATATAATGGTCTTTGCGCATTTTCTATAGCTAAAGAACTAGGAATAAAAAATGATATAATAAATTCTTCTCTTAATAAGCAAGATGCAAGCTTTGGAAGACAAGAACAAATAAAAATTGATAATAAGAACTTAAAAATATTCTTAGTAAAAAATCCTGCTGGATACAATCAATCAATTGATACTCTCTGCTTAAATAATGATAATTTTTCTACATTATTTATGTTAAATGATAATTATGCTGATGGTACAGATGTGTCCTGGATATGGGATGTTAACTTTGAAAAATTAGCAGAACTTAATATAAATGATATTTTCATTTCAGGCACAAGACTTTACGATATGGCTGTAAGATTGAAAACTGCAGGATTAGATGAAAAAAAATTCATTATAAATGAGGATTACGAAAAAATTACAGAAAGTATAAAAAGCAGTAATTCTGATACAATTTATGTTTTGGCAACATATACAGCTATGATTAATTATAGAAAATACTTATACTCTAAAGGTTATATAAAAAAACTTTGGTAGGAGGTACCTTATGGAATTAAATATATGTCACCTTTACCCAGATCTTCTTAACGTTTATGGTGATGTTGGAAATATACTTATATTAAAAGATAGAGCAAAAAGAAGAAATATAAATGTTAATATTATTAATGTTTCACTTAATGATGAATTTAATCCAGAAGAAATGGATATAGTATTCTTTGGTGGTGGGCAAGACTATGAACAATCTATTGTTTCAAAAGACTTAATGAAAACAAAAAAAGAAAATTTATCAAAATATATTGAATCAGGAAAAGTTCTAATTGCAATATGTGGAGGCTATCAATTACTTGGTAAATATTACATAGCTCCAGATGGAGAAAAATTGCAAGGTCTTGGAATTCTTGATATATACACCAATGGCGGTGAAAAAAGATTTATTGGTAATACCATAATTCATAATGATACATTTAATGAAACATATGTAGGTTTTGAAAATCATTCTGGAAGAACATATATAAATAATTTAACTCCTTTAGGAAAATGCATACATGGCTATGGAAATAATGGGGAAGATGGATATGAAGGATGCATATATAAAAATACTTACTGTACTTATTTTCATGGTTCTCTTTTATCAAAAAATCCTGAACTTGCAGACAGGTTTTTAGAAACTGCATTAAAATTAAAATACAACAAAGAGGTAAAGTTAGAACCTTTAGATGATTCTCTTGAAATAAATGCAAAAAATTCAATAATAAATAAGTATAGAAAATCATCTTAAGTAATGCTATACTAAAAATGTTTCTAAATAATAAATAATTTATTTTATATATAATATTTTTATGAAAGTTGGGGAGATTATTGTGACCAAAAGAAAATTATTAAAATCATTAGCCCTAGTGCTTACTTTTTCAGTTCTTGCACCTTTTTCAAGCAAGACTTATGCAGCTGATTCTGAACCTTCTATAAAGTCTGAAGCTGCTATTGTGGTAGATTATGATACAGGTGAGATAATCTACGAAAAAAATGCTAATGACAAAAAATTCTTAGCAAGTACAACAAAACTTATGACTGCACTTTTATTTGCACAAAACAAACAAAAAACTGACAACCTTACATATTCTCAAGATGCAAAAAATCAACCTCCATACACTTTAGATAATGACTATATGAAACCCTATAGAAAATCATTAAATGTAGGAGATACAATTTCTGCTGATACAATAATGAAAGGACTTTTGCTATTTTCAGGTAATGATACAGCCTATGTAATTGCTGATAATGTATCTTCTACTTCTCAAGAATTTGTTACTCTTATGAATAATAAAGCTACTGAATTAGGTTTAAAGGATACTCATTTTGAAAATCCTAATGGTCTTCCTGTAAATGGTTCTGATGTTAACTACTCTACTGCTTATGAACTTTCAATTATTACAAAAGCAGCTTATGAAAATGACTGGATAAGAGAAGTTATGTCAATGTCAAATGCTACTGTTACTTTACCTCAAAACACAATTGTTACATTACAAAACAGAAATACTGAATTAAACAAAAATGGCAATATAGGTGGTAAAACAGGAGTAACTGATTCTGCTGGAACTTGTTTTGCTGGCGTATATGAAAGGGACGGCAGAAAATTAATAGGTGTAGTTTTAAAATGCGACAGAAATAATAATGATAAACGTTTTGAAGATTTAAAAAGTATGATGGATTATAGCTATGATGCAAAAAAAGAAACTTTTAAAGAAAAAGGCAGTGAAGTTGGAGATGTAACTCTTAATTATAAGATCTTTGGAGGATTTGGTCCTGAAAAAAGTATTACAGTTCCTGTAACATTAGCTGATGATGTTGAATTATACAAAAATAACATAAACGATAATGAAGCATCAATAAATTTTGATATAGATAATACTAATGCTTGGAAGGCAGCTTCAAATAAAACTGTTCCTGTTACGGTTTCTGTTAAACAATATTCAGAAAAGGTTGATGGTACTATTGAACTTACAAAAGGAACATTAATAAAAGCTAATTTATTAATATATATATCAATAGTTGCTGCTGTACTTGTTGTTATTATATTAATTGTTGTAATTATCAATTTAATAAGAAAAGCTACAGCCAAAAAATCAAGAAGTTCATATGGTAGAAGACGCCGTTATTAAATTTTAACATTAAAAATTTTAATAATAAGATTAAGATTTGTTAATTAATTTAACAAATCTTAATTTTTATGATAGGAGAAATATTTATGAATAAACTTAATTTTAAAGGCAGTGTTATGCTTAATCCAACTCCAGTAGTCTTAATAACTTCCAAAGATAAAAATAACAAGATTAACATATTTACTGCTGCATGGGTAAGTACTGTGTGTACAAAGCCTCCTATTCTTGCTGTTGGTATAAGAAAAGAAAGATTATCCTATGAAAATATAAGAGATTCAAAAGAATGTGTAATAAACCTACCAACTAGAGAAATGGTAAAAATAGTTGATTATTGTGGTGTAAAATCAGGAAGAAAAGAAAATAAAATAAAGCACTTTGGCCTTAAACTTAATAAAGGAATAAACATAGAAACGCCTTCATTAGATCTTAGCCCTATTGCTTTAGAATGTACATTAAAATCTATTACACCTCTTGGTACTCATGATTTATTTTTACTCGAAGTTGTAAATATAAAAGTAGATGAAAATCTAATAGATTCTAACAACAAAATATGTTTTAACAAAGCTAATTTAATCGCCTATTCCCATGGTGAATATTATGGACTTAATTCAAAACCACTTGGTTATTTTGGTTATTCTGTAAAAAAGAAAAAACACAACAAAAAAACTCTAAGGCATAAGCCTTAGAGTCATTTTTATTAATTATTTAAGATAATCATCTTCTACATCTCCACCTATTTGACCAGGTCCATTAAGAACATATACTCTCATATTTGCTTTTCCTTCACATTTAACATCAAGAGTATTATCAGATACAGTAATCTTGTCTCCAGTAACAGCATCTACATAATCTCCATTTGGAATACCAGCAAATGTTGCACCACCTGATATTGTTACACATACAAAGCTATCTGTATTTCCATTTGTGTAACGTCTCTTATATGCCATATTACCATTTATGCCTTCTGTAGAATATTGTCCTCTTCTAAGGGCTGGTATAGCTCTACGAATCAAATTAAGTTTTTGAATGTGTCTAGAAAGAGTAGAATTTAATGTATCTGCTACAGCACCACTTGCAGTGTATTTACCAAAATCAGTGGCAGTAACTTCCCCTTCTAAGTGATCATCATTAT
The DNA here is from genome assembly GCF_052066735.1 of Clostridium sp. HCP1S3_C6. Classification (NCBI taxonomy): domain Bacteria; kingdom Bacillati; phylum Bacillota; class Clostridia; order Eubacteriales; family Clostridiaceae; genus Clostridium; species Clostridium sp. HCP1S3_C6. The sequence continues at coordinate 63,081 of NZ_JBQHRN010000008.1, read as the reverse complement.
CTTCCCAAGTATAGAAACATGTAGAAATTGGTGGAGCATCACGGTACCATACATCATGTCCCTTAGTACATATTTCACCAAACATAAAGAACTTATCTCCACCTGCCTTTTGAATTGTTTTGATTTGGCATCCATAATTATCATAATCTCCACTACCACAGAATCCATTATGATGATAAAGATTATATGGATCACCATTTCCATTCATTACTATCTTATTTCTATCTTGATAAACAGGTTCAGTTAACTGCTTAATATTTTCTTCTCCCCAGTTAGATGTATGATTATATACAACGTCTTGAATAAGTCTTATTCCCTTTTTATGACATGCATCAATTAAATCTTGATAAGTTGCTCCTGGAGATTCGTATCTTGAATCTACTTTGCTAAAATTATATGCGTGATATCCATGATAATCAAGTCCACTTTTATTTTCAACTACTGGAGTAATCCAAAGAGCAGAAAAACCTAATGCTTTAATATAATCAAGCTTATCTATAAGACCTTGGAAATCTCCTCTCCATGCAGGATCATCTTCTGATGTTTGACTATTTTCATCTGAACAGTGAACATTATTTTCTTTGTATCCATCATAAAATCTTGTTGTAATTACAAAATAAATACTTTCATCTCTGAAATCTTCACTCTTTTTATTCCCCCTTATAAATTTTAACTTTTTATTAACTATTAGTCAACAGTATATAATATTATTTAAAATAAAAGATTAATAATTACAACAATATACTTTTGACACATTTTTGACACATTTTGTCTTTATACTTATATTGTAAGGATAAGATTTTTACCCCAATAAAGATACCATTTTACCCTTCTAAAATGGATAACTTCAGTGCTTTTCCCCTATATGCACTGAAGTCTTTTTTTATTATTTTTATTTTGTCATTATTTTGACACAATATATCTATATAATAATAACTGTAGATAAGATTTTTAATTTACCCCTTACAATAAGAAGTATTTATCCCCCTAAATTACTTCTATTAAGACTTTAAACATCCCCCAATATGTTTTAAAGTCTCTTTTTTTATAATTACCTCTAAAAAAAGAGTTGTAAAAATAATTTTTGATTTTTTACAACTCTTTTTATTGCTTAAAATTATCTTTTAATATTTAATTTTTCCTTTTGTTTCTTCTTACATTCATACATAACCTTATCTGCTTCTTCATAAATCTTCCATATTGATTCTGTTGAATTTTTAACCTTTATTGCATATCCATAAGCAATTGACAGTATGAATTCTTTACTATTTTCACGATTATAACCATTTATCTTATTGTTAAGATCCTCTAATAATTTTTCAATTTCTCCCTTATCAGTTATTGTAATAATAGCTATAAATTCATCTCCTCCCATTCTTCCTACCTGTCCATAAATAGAAAATGTATCCTTTATTATTTGAGCTCCAGCATAAATCATTTCATCACCTATATGATGTCCAAATGTATCATTAACATATTTTAAATTATTTAAATCTAAATTAATTACTGTATAGCTTTCATTAATTTTACCACTAAGAGTTCTCATATATTCTTCACATTTTGTTCTATTTGGTACTTGAGTAAGCTGATCAGTAAATGCTAAATCAAGCAGATTTTCTTGTTCACCTTTCTTGTATATTTTTCTTAACATTCCAATTATATATTTATATACCATAGATAAAACAAAGAATATTATTGCGGCAGGTATTAAACTATATGATAATATAGGCCACTTAAAAATTCCATAAAAATAATATCTAATTACTTCTAAATTTATAATAAATACTACAAAAAACATGCTAAACAAGAATGATATATCTATATCTTTTTTTATTTTATCTCTTTTTATAATTGAATAGACTACCAAATATATTATATTTATGGCAACTATAATATGAAAAATTGGTAATAAAGCAGCATAATGAGCTATATCAGCAAAATGCATAAACACTGCAACAATATCAAATATAACTAATACTCCTATTAAAATACTACTTATTTTCTTATATACTTTACCAGTTATGAATTCTCTAAAGAAAATCAAAAATGGAATAGAACCTACATAAAATGAAAAATATTCAATACTATTAATAAGCCTCAAGTCATTTGACCATATTTGAAATATTTTATAATGTGCAAGAAGCCATATAGAAACAAATATATATACAGGAGCTATCCAACATAATTGTCTTACTTCAGAATTAATTATAATTTTTAATAATGATAAAATAAATAATACAACTCCAAAAACAAATAATGGCAATGCAACACATATTATTAATAAATTTTTAGTTACAAAAGAATTTATAATATTATCATTTGATTCCATAGATATATCTTCTAAACCTGCAATTTTATTAGGTTCAGTAGCAATAAATTTAATTTTCATTTCTTTGCCTACATATTCATTTTTTATTGGAATCTTATAATACCCTCCTGCAAGACAATCACCTATTTGGTATAAATTATGACCATATGTATATATAAGTTCATCATCAACATATGCATCTATCATACAATATTCAGCCATAATAAGAAGTACATTATTTTCATCATAACTTTTATCAATGTTAATTGTAATTGTCATTAAATCATCTTTTTCTAATGGAATAAAACGTACATCACTCATAGGTATATTTTGTGAAGTACTTCCATTTATACTATAACTTATATAATCATTTAAAGTATTTTGCTTTATGTTAGTTGTAAAATTAGAATAAGCATTCATTTTTATTGTCTTATTAGCTTCAAAAAATAAGAAACAGATAAAACTTATAACAAGTAATATCATGAAAAGCCTATATTTTACAACTCTGTATCTATCCTCTTTTTCATTTGAATTCATTTAAAATACACATCCTCCATAAGTATCTAAAATTATAAATATAAAAAGGATCATCATTAGTAACTAGAAAAATATATTCCATCAGTTACTTTACGTTCTTCTCCATCGCTTAAATAATTTATTATATTGCCTTTGTAATATAAAGTAGTTGAACCACCACCATCTAGGTTAAATGCAAACACAGCATTATTTTCCCTTAAAATTTTTATTGCATCCTTCAATTTAAGACCATTTAAATTATCATTAAAATTTCTACCATCAGCTACAAGAATAATATAATTATTACTATCTATCTGGCCTATTATAGTTCTAGGTGCACTTTCCTTATAATTAGTATATTTATATTCTTTACTATTTACTATAAGAGGAGGCCCAAAATGAAATGTTTCTTTAACCTGCCACTTATTTATTAATTCACTTCCAGTATAAGAATACTTAGTTTTTGTTTCTTGTTCTGTGCTGTAAGTATATTCATTATTTTCTCTTTCATAAGGTAAAAATAATTTTCCATCTTTGTCTATTGCCATTGTATATTGAATGGATTTGTTTAAAGGAACCTCCTTTGCATCCTTAACTACTTTATTTATAGAATCACCTTCTTTTGAAAAGCTTGAACCATTTATACCAATAATAGCATTTTTGTCTTTTAAAAGGTCTGATAATTTACTTAATCCATTTTCTGAATCTACAGTTTTCAATTGCACTGATGGATTATTAATATTTATTTTAGCTAAGTAATACTGAGTTTCATATCCTCTATACTTATTTATTTTAACTTCTATATTATCATTTATACTTTCCATAGTTCCAATGAGATAGTTAGTTTTATTATTGCCATCTTCACCAATATATACTTTAATAGCCTTTACTTTTGTTAAATTATCATCAGTTCCAGCTACTTCGCCATTTTTATAATATTTTGACCAATTATCATTTTGATCTAAAATACTATAATAAATATTAAGCTTATCATAATTTCTATTATCATTATAATTTTTATCTCTAAGCTCTATCTTTATTGCCCCAATGGAATTATCAGATATATCTTGTATTCCACAAGCATTTCCACTACTTTCTTCATTCTGCCACTTATCATTATTAATATAAACACTATATGAAACATCAAAATCTTCATCCTTGTTTACTTCTATACTTACAGCTGATATAAAATCTTCTTTACTATAAGTATTACCACTTACACATTCACTAGTACTTTTTTCTTTCTCAAAGCCTTTAGAATTTATAAAGCTTTTATACGTAACCATAGTATCCTCAGGTTCTTTATAAGTCACATTATTATTTTCTTCTAAGGTTACTTCATAAGAATCTTTTGACTCCCAATTATTTAAACTATTAATACATCCTATAAAATTGCTTGTTACAAACAACAATATAGTAGCAGATTCTATAAATTTAATCATCTTGTATTTCATAAATTTCCGCCTATTTTTATCTAATAAATTGCTCTATTATTTTATCCTCTAATAATATACCACAATTTTTAAAACTAATTGTTAACATATTTATAAAAATGTTATGGTTGAAGCAAAAATTAACACAATGTTAATATTTATACACAAAAAAGACTGTTCTTAAAAATAAGAACAATCTTTTATTAGTTAATTTTCATTTTTATTATCCTTTTCTATAAATCCAAAACTGCTAAAAGGATAAACTCTAATTTGCGCCTTACCTATTATTTCACTTTTTTTAATAAATGGATTTTTCCATAACCCTGCATCATCTGATATTGGCCTATTATCACCTAAAAAAAAGAAAGAATCATCAGGAACATAATAAGTACCATCACGTTTATCAGAATTATCTGCATTTACTACATATTTTTCGTCTATTTCTTCTCCATTTACCGAAACTTTTCCATGTGATATTACAATTCTGTCTCCTGGAATTCCTATTACTCTCTTTATTAACGTATCATTTAATTCTTCTGATTTAAATACTACAATATCTCCTCTTTTGATATTATCTGTATTGTATATTCTAGTTACAAAAATCTGATCACCTTTGTTTAATGTTGGCACCATAGATTCTGATGGGATATATGCCTTAAATAAAATAAATTTGTTTATAAGAACGCATAATATCACTGCAACTACTGCACATATTATTAAATCCTTTGCCATTGATTTAGCCTTTTCTTTTTTTATTTTTTCTCTATTTTTTTCAAAGTACTCTTGTTTTTCTCTTTTTTCTTGCTCTATCTTTTTTCTTTCCTGTTCTATTTTTTGTATTTTTTCATTTTCTATTTCTTCTGCTGTTTTATAATTTTCATTTCTAATCATCACATATTCCTTTCTTAAACATAATCAAGCAAAATATTTAATAAATAAATTATAATAAATAATGCTCTTATTTACCATAATATAAAAATTAAAATATTGTTAAACTTACTTGTAATTTTTTTCTCTATAAACTAAAAATATACCTATGCAAACTAATATTAAAGATATTAACACTTTTATATCAAATAAATTTTCCTTAAGAAATATTGCTGAAAGTATGCTTCCAAAAACAGGAACAAGAAAATTAAATATTGATATTGTACTTACTTTATTATATTTTAAAAGCTCAGTCCATAGTGCAAAGGCTACTGAAGATATAAGTGCCATGTATATTAAAAGGCTTGTAGATTTTAATGTAAAGCCAGTAAGTCTTCCACCCAAAACAAAGCCAATGATTATTAAAATAAAACCACCTAAGGCAAGTTGATAACCTGTAGTTATAGTAGGAGATATTTCCTTTGTTATACTTTTTCCATATATAGATGATACAGAAAACATTAATGCAGCTAAAATAATACATCCTTCTCCCTTAAATGTAAAATCACTTCCAAGAAAAAAACTTCCATTAAGGTTAATTATAACAACTCCGGCAAATCCTGTTATACAACCTAATAATTTATTAAAACTAATAGAATCATTCTTATAAATAAAATGAGCTAATATTATGCTAAAAAATGTTCCAGTTCCATTAAGTATTGACCCTCTTACACCTGCCACATACGCCATTCCCACATAAAAAAATGTATATTGAAGAGTTGTTTGAATAATTCCAAGAGTTAATACCTTCTTGAAACTTTTCTTATTAAGCATTAAACTTTCTTTTTTATTTATTATTTCAAATAAAAGTACTATTATCCCTGCAATAAAAAACCTAACTCCTGCAAAAATAAGTTTGCCTCCTATATCTGATGATTCAATATTAAAAAGTTCATACCCTATTTTAATTGCTGGGTATGCACTTCCCCACAATATACAGCTTATACATGCAAGTATTACTATGTTTATTTTATTTGTATAAAATTTAACTTTATCCATATTTGTTCTGCCTCCAATATAAAAATTATACCATAAAAAATAAGCCTTAAGCTTTTTGCCTAAGACTTATTTTTTTAAAATAATGGTACTGTATCAATATTAAAGTCCTGCATATACACATTAGCATCTGCTTCAATTGAATTTACATATAATTTATTAATGAAATCTCTTCTAATATTAGTAGATTTAGCTTTCATATAACCATTGTATTTTACAATAAAAGTCATTCCTTCTGATTCCACTTTTCCAATAGAGGTAACCTCATCATAATTTAAATTTAAATAATAAGATTTATCACTATTATTGTATGTCATTTTCCATTCATTACTTCTTATTATACTTCCATTATTATTTAATATTCTATAAACTAATACATCACCAGATACATCAATATCATCTGAAATACTTAATTTAAACTTAGCATCTCGCCCATTTGTACAATATACATCTGTTGCTATGCCTCCAAACTTAACTGTATCATGTGTTCTAACTCTAGGTGATGTTTCAGTTGAATTTATACTGATATATCCATCTTTATCCTCTGATTCAATAATACCATGAGTAACAGTTGGATTTATATCATCTATCTTTAAATAAAATACATTGCTGCTTGATTTATCAAATTCATCTGTTACAGTTGTTACTATTTTTACATAATCTCCAGGTAAAGAATTTTTATATACACTTTTAGGTATTGTAACTTTTAATTTTGTATCTGAACTTATAAGACTACCATCATAATTTTCATCTGTATCTGCTATTTTTATATTATTTATAACTTGTCCATTTGCTGTAATATTTACCTTTACTTTATCTAAATCTTCATCTGATGGAGTTGTATAAAAGACATAATCTTCTGATCTTTTTGCATAAACAGGAGAAGTAGTATCTTTTTTTATTTCCTCTTCCACTAAATTTTCATTTTTATCTTTAACTTCTATAGTATTTTCAATATCAGGTCTATGATTTGCACCTCTATATGCCTTTACTATTGTATTTACAAGAAGTCTTAATTCTTCATCTACATTACTAACACCTTCATGTCCAGTTCCTGAATATGTTATATTTCCTTTTGAGTATGTATAATAAAAATTTCTTGAATCATTAGAACTAAAATCACCACCTGCTGCTGCATTGCCACCTGCATGTCCTTGCAATATATATCCTTCAGTTGGAGTAATATTATACCATGGCACTAAATCTTCATCTTCTAAATTTAATTGAAAAAATTGCCTATGTGTTTTTGATACACTTATATACCCTTTATCTTTTACACCTGATAAATCACTACTTCTTGCAGCTTGCTTAGTTAAATCATAAGGATATTCTGTTATAGGTCCATTATTTATGTTTTTTACTTTAAAAGACATAGTAGAATTATAAAGGAATCCTCCACCATTCCAAGTTTTATTATCACCATCTTTACTAAGCAATGTTTCACCATAAGTATATTTTTCATTATTTAATATACTATCATGATATATATTTTTTATTTTGTATGAATATGAATTGGTTTCATATTGCCTATATAAATTACTTTCATCGCCATTTCTAAAAGGATCAGCATATCTTGATTGCCCTGAATAATCTCTAAATTTTTTTGTAAGATTTACAGCTTTTCCTTTATAAAAAGATAATGTATCATGAGTAAGCATAAGACTATTTCCATCTTTAACAAATTTTTTAATATTTTCCAATGCATTATTATCAAAATCTTCATTGTTATAGTTATCACAAAATCCAATAATAATCATTTCATAATTTTTCTCAAGTTCTTTCCAGCCATCAATAGATCCATATTTCTGGCAAAATTCAGCCGTAGAAATATCCTTAGGAATATTATCAGAAATATCATCAATTATTATATTATAATCATCCTTAATATTACTTAACAAATTTTTAAATTTAGTATTTGATGAAAGCTTAGTACTATACTCTGTTTCACCTTCACCTTCATTTTTATGAGTTAATACACTAGGATGAATCTGCAAAACTCTAATTTTTCTTGCACCATTTTGTGCTTTAAATTTTACATTATATTCTGCAAATGACTTTGTTGATTCGCTGCCATCTTCATTTATATTTACAACTTCTAATTTCCATGGAAGCAATCCAACATATGATTTTACAACTTTATAACTAAATTCATATTCTTCGAATTCATTACTACTATCTTCATCTTTTGTTTTCATTAATTCATCCTCAGTATAAAGTCCATCATAATTAACATCAAGATATAATTTAAATCTTATTTTTTGACTATTTTTAGATTTCACTTTTATTTTAAATTTCATATTTCTTTCATTATTAACTTTTCCGTCCGAAATACTTTCATCTTTTGGAACATCTATCTCTTTTATTTCAGGTCTAATTTTTCCTATACTTTCATATTGTTTAAGCAAATTAACTGTGGTTAATCCACTAGAATTAATCTTTATAAAATTATCTTTATTTACATTATTAAAAATATTATAAAGATTTGTACTGCTTAAATTACTTGATAATATACTATTGTCAATATAAACAAGCTGACCCTTATCTATCATATTGGTTATATTTTTAGCTCTTTTTTTTGTTATGTCATTTTCTGAATAATATTCTATAAAACTTTTACTATTATCTTCCAAAAATTCTTCGCTTGCCCATATATTACCTTTCCTTACTTCACTTTGAGGATTTGTATATTGCCTAAATTTCTTTGTCTTATCATATTTATTATTTAAAGCCTTAATATTATTTGAAATAACAACAACATCATATAACCCTTCTATATCATCAACCATGCTTATAAATAATGGCATACTAACATATGTTATAGATACCTTTTTCCCATTTATAACTTTTTGAGTTTCAGTTGGCATTTGATCATCTGAATATGATTCCCCTGTTAATTGAGAATTATTACCAGGGCCTATTTCTAAAACCTTTACAGTATCTAATTCATCTGAATAATCAATTTTATTATTTACAATTGCCTGAGCTTTAGCCTCATTTTTATCCGTATTTGAAAAAGGTATATTTATAAAACTTGATATAAACATAACGATTAATATTATGCTTAATGTTCTAAATTTATTATTATCCTTAAAATTCATTTATTATCACCTCCATTCACTTAATTTTCATTACTATTTTTATGAGATTCATTGTTTTCTTTATCATTTTTTATATTTATTACATTTCCATTAGAACCTTTAAGCTTCCAAAGACCGCATTTTAAATAAGTCCTTGCATCATACCAGCCATCTTCTGTATATAATATGCTGTCCTTTTCACCTATTTCTATAGTGGCTTTATCTTCTGCATTACAATAAGCATCCTTTTTAAATATATTTTTATATGTATCATTATTATAAGCCATAATATTTTGTATTACATTTTTATCATAATTAATAGTATTTTTTCCATCTCCCTCTACATAAAGATTGCCTCCTACTATTACGCATCCATATATATCATTATTCCCTTTTATAACAAAATCACCCTTTGTTATAATAACAGCTTTAATTTTACCTAAATAATTAGGATCATGTGACTTTAAATCCATAAGTACCTCTTCACCACTACTTGACTTAGATTTTAAAACACCATTTTCTAATATAAGCACATTAAAATCTTTATTTTTATTATCACCATCTAAAACAGAATATCCAAACTTTTCATTTATTGTATTATTTTTATTAAAATTTTTAAATTCATTATTCTTTGGTAAACTGTCAAAATTAATCTGACTTTCTAATGTTTTTAAATTTTCTAATGTTTTTAAATTTTCTGATATTTCATTTGTAGATACTTCATCATTTATTACATTATCATTTATTACATTATCATAAATATCTTTTCCATAATCATAAATATCTTTTCCATCAGAACCAGGCACAAAACCTAAATTAAATACATTAATACCATATTCAGCTTTTCTTTTATTAATTTCATCATTTACATTAAAATTATCTAACAATGACGATTTTTTTATTAATTTATTTCCCTTAGAATCTTTATAATTTCCTGCACCTAGAGTATAAACATCTCCACCTATATTAATACCACCATCTCTTATAGTATTTTCTTCACTTGTATAATATTCTATAAAATGATTTGTTTTAAATTCAGTATCATTATCTGAATTTGCAAGTTCAATAAGTTCTAGCGGATTATCATATCCATTTACCTTATGACTACTAAAATTATATTCACTATCTTTGTATGATTCACTTTTAACTTTCTTTGTATAAGCTTCATAATTACCTATAATAGCTATAGACTCACCTGTTTTATAATAGCTTTTATCATCATTAAAATCCATGTAAGCTAAACCACATAAATATGCATCCTTATTTATATTTATAGTTGAATTATCATTTGTATTAATTATTATGCTACTTGAATTATATGCAGCTTTTGTCTTATTTCCATTTTTATTTTCACTTTTATCACTAATACCATAGTAACTACCATCTATGGCTATATTGCTATTTTTTGCATCCATAGTTAAATCATTATTAGTTACTACATCATTATTTACTTTTAATGAATTATCCTTATAAAGTTCCTTTTCTGAAGTTTCAACCCTCATTCCTGGTCCTAAATAAAGATTTTCCACATATACATTCCCATTTAAACTGTTAAATTGTCCCTTATTACTTAAAGATAATGTTTCATTAGTTGATAAATTGCCATTTACATTTAATGTTCCTTCATTTATTTTTATTCCATTATTATATTTATCATAAGCATAGTAAGAATTTTCATTTAAAGAAGTTTCTTGACCCTTAACCCAGGTTACTCCATTTATTGTTAAATCAGATTTATCTACATATAAATTTTTATCTACATAAAGTCCACTTTGAACTTGATATTTATTTACTGCTACCTTTTCAGCATCTCTCTTTATATCATCTGCATAATCTGGTGCCTTAATTGTATACTTAGTAGATATTGTTCTTTCATTTGACAATTTATGTACAGCAGTTATTTTTGAATTAAATGTTGATTCTACCTGTATTGTTATTTTGTTGTTTTTGCTATCAACTACATAGCTTGTAACTTTTATTTTGCTTTCTTGAATATCCGTATCACCATTATTATATTTAATATCTTGCATATTATAGTAACCTTTATTAGCCCTATTTTCTTTTTTTACATCATCATTATCCTCTATTTCACTTTTTGTATATAACATATATTTTCTATTAACAATTCCATAATATAGTGTATTAGTAGTTATATTAGCAAACTCTTCACTGCTTGCACCATCTCCTAAAAACTCTAAAAAATATTTTTTAAAATCTTTATTTAATTTATTATAATCTATACTTTCATTATTTCCATATTCTTTATAAACTTTAGCATTTGCATAATTAACTGCAGCATCAGAATTTTTTAAAATTATAGAATAAACCAAATCCAAATTAGAATCAGATCCATAAAGATTTTGAATTTGTCTGCTTTCCTCTACTCTTGCTTTTACATCTGCTATAACGAGTGTTAATACTGCTGTTCCTACTGTGATTATTGCTGATGCCATAAAAACGACAATTATATATGTTGAAGCACGTTTTTTCTTTTTCATTTAAAACTCCTCCTAAAAATCGCCATTTGTTTTATTTATAATAGCTGTTGTCTTTCCAGAAAATTTTTCTTCTCTACCTAAAGTAACTTTTATAGTAAATGAATATAAATTTCCTGTTCTATTAGCTTTTCCTTCAGGCATAAAATAATTGCTACTATGAACATAACTACTATCATCAAAAGTAACATCAAGATACCCTTGTGCATTATCTCCAGAAAGTACATCAATTTCTGCTGCATCTGAATCTTGTCCGTTTTCACTATCAAAATGTATTGAACTTTGCACCACAAGAGACTGATTTAAATTATATGAATCCTCTTCATTTTTACTGTTATAATTACTTAAATAAAATAATATTTTTACACTATCCTTATACTTATTATTAAGTTCATCCATACTACAAAGTTTCTTTGAATAAATTACTACTGGATCAACATCTATTTTAGTTTGTGTCCCCTTATTTCTATGAATTTCTGCAACTGCATATCCATTTTGCTCCTTAAGCACTAAAACAATGCTACTTGTTTCATCATATGACTTATTACCCTTATAATCATCTTCATCTAAAATTATGTTATAATCATTTGTCATTTTTACTATTAAATCATAATCTTTTTTACATTTATCACTTACTACATCACTTTCTGTATCTATATTTGGAACATATGATTGTTTTTTTGTATAATTTTTTGAATCATCTTGATTCTTATATTCTTGTATTAGTTCTGGAATAATTTCTACCTTGTATTTCTTTTTATAATCTTTATAAGGTACATCATAAGAATAATTCGATATTCCCCCATTAACAGTTTTATCTATATTAAGTTCATAAGATTCACCTTTCTTATTTACTTCATTTTTTGTATATTTTGCATCACCAGTTGCAGATTTTTCAATACATGTTAATAAATCAAATCTATTTGTATATATAGCTTTTAAATTTCCATTACCATTTTTACTTATTTCGACACCCGTTAAATCTCTTATATTTTCCATTACATTTTGGCCTATTTCTGTTGCTTCTTTCTTTATTTCAGCAGTTGTATTAGTTTTTTTTGCTGTAATAACAACATTAGCAGCTGGAATTAAAAGCACAGTCATAAGTGCCATAGATATTATTATTTCTATAAGTGTTACACCCTTTTTCTTCATAATTTTTTGCCTCCTAAAACTAAAAAATATGCAAAAAATTTATTAAACAAAACATTCTTACTTAAATATCGCCACCTATAGTATGTGTCTTAAGATTCCTTTCGTTAATTTTTATTTAACAAAAAAAAAAAGAACTGTTAATGTTTTATTAACATTAACAGTTCTTTTAAAATATAAGTTTTTTTTTCTATTTCTAATCTAATGTAATTAAATAATTTTCTAAATTTTTCTTTTGGCTTTGAAATATAAGAGGTTCTACTCTATATCCTTCTATTCCATTAATATAATTTATATATATTTTCAAATCTAGTGCTGCTATATTAGTTAAGAATGATACTATATCACCTTTCACTCTGCTTTCATAAACTTCATCAAGTTCAATATAAAACTCTGTTATACCATTTTCATTAAAATATTTTAATATTTCATTATGTATAAGGCCTTCAATATATGATAATTTTAATAATCTACCTTGCCCATGACATAAAGGACATCTTTCTTCCATATATTCGTATATACTTTTGCCTCTTCTTTTTCTAGATATTTGTACTAAATTAAGTTCTGTAAATGGAAAAATCTTTATATTTCCAGCATCCTCCTTTAAACTTTCTTTAAGTTCTCTCATAACATGATTTCTATTAGATTTTTCTCTTTGATCAATAAAATCTATTACAATTATTCCACTTAAATTACGAAGAAGTATTTGCCTTCCTATTTCCCTTGCAGCTTCTATATTAGTTTCTAAAATTGTCTTTTCAAAAGTTCTCTCCTTAACATTATGACCTGTATTTACATCTATTACATACATAGCTTCTGTTTTATCAATTACAATTGAACCACCACAAGGTAAATTTACTTTATTATGCCTAAGTTTTATAAGCTCTGATTCTATATTATAACTTTCGAATATTCCCCTTGTATCATTAAAAAGATTTACTTTTACATTTTCATTATTTTTATCTTTTAAATAATTACATGTAAAATTATAATCATCCTCATTATCAAGTACTATTCTTGTTTTTGATAATCCAACCTTATCTCTTAATATTTTTGTAAGGGCTAAATTTTCACCATAAATCTTGCCAAGTTTTGTAGAATGCATAATTTTTCTATTTATTTCTTCATATTCATTTATTAGAATATCTTTTTCACGCTTAAGTTCATCTATACTTACAGAATCAGCATCAGTTCTTATAATGAGTTTTTCATTTTTTATATCACCAAGTTCTGCAAGAATTATTTCTTTTTTTACTTCATCCTTAAATCTTTTAGAAAATTCTATTCCCGAACCATATTTTTCAATAACCATATACTTAGATGGAAGACTTATATTAGTTGTAAGTTTTGGTCCTTTTTCACCTATAGGCTCTTTTATAACTTCAACTGCAATATCCATTCCTTTTTTTATACCTTTTGATTTTAAATCATTACTATAATAAAGATATCCATCCTTATCTAATCCTAAATCTACAAATACAGAATTAGTTGCAGATACTATATTTTTAATTTTTCCTTTATAAATTTCACCAATTACAGGACCATTTTTTTCTTCTTGATCAATACATTCTTGAAGCTTACCATTTTCCTTAATAGCTATTCTTATGGTGTTTTCTCGTCTTTCAACAAAAATTTCTTTCATAAAACTATTTCCCCTTAAATATTAGTACTAATTTTATATATTGGCTCTAACTTGCCATTTTTATTATAATACATTTCTTCTCTTTTTATATCTACAAAATAATCTGAAGCTTTTGTTGTATTATTTTTTATGTAATCAGTAAAAAATTCTGCAGATAAATGCTCTCTGCTTCCTGATTGAAGTAAAACATTTAATATAAGAAAATTGTCCTTTATCCAATATTTAAAGTCATAAACTAAAGCTTTAATATCTATTTCTTTTTCAATTTTTTTGCTTTTTTTCAAGGCCTTCCACATTTCTTTATTAAGTAAATTCCTTATTTCATTTTCTAGATTAGATGTATCATCATATTTTATCTTTATAGTATATCTGCATGCATCAATAAGAGCCATAGCCTGTGGCACTTTCTTTTGATTTACAACATTAACTATTTTTTTTGCACTTATAAATTTTATTCCTGATGCAGTACATGCATTTAATCTATCAATAATTTCTTTTTCGTCTACTTCTTCTACAAATACTAAGTCCATATATTCTCCAGCTGAATACATACCAACAGCTAAAGGTTGTGCTATAGACATAGCCATATGAGGATTAAATCCCTTTGAATATTTTACAGGAAGTTTAGCTCTTCTAACTATTTTTTGAGCAGTTCTCATTAAATCAAGATGAGCAATAAACTTAATGTTACTTTCTTTTGTATATTTTATTAAATAGCGAATATTTTTTTCTTCTTGCTCTTTTATTACTTTATTATTTAACTGCTCCATAAAAACATTCTCCTTCCTTAAAGTTTACATTTATTCCACAACCAGTACAACCCTTTCTACAATTTTGTGTAGTTATGGCTTTTTTAGCTTTTTCATTTTCATTTTTTAAGTAAGATTTATTTACTCCAATATCTATAAAATCCCATGGAAGTATTTCATCATAACTTCTTTCTCTATATGCATAAAACTTGCCATCTATATTACACTCTTCCATAGCCTCTTTCCATGCATCAAAATTAAAGTATTGTGACCATCCATCAAACTTACAGCCTTTTTCAAAGGCCTTAACAAGCACTTCACAAATTCTTCTATCTCCTCTTGCAAAAACAGCTTCCATAAATGAAGTTGTTTGAGAATGATAATTATATGTTATGCTTCTTGACTTTATTGACCTTTTTACAGCATCAATTTTATCTGAAACGTCATCAATAGGTGTCATTTTTGCCCATTGGAATGGTGTAAATGGCTTAGGTACTAAAATAGATGTACTTACTGTTATTTTTAATCCTTTTCTTCTTACATTTTTAGGAACAGCAAAATATTCATCAGCTATTTTTTGTGCTAATACACCAATAGCTTCACAATCTTCAATATTTTCATATGGAAGTCCTATTATAAAATAAAGCTTAATTGTAGCCCATCCAGCTTCAAATGCTGATTTAGCAGCTTCAAGTATTCTTTCTTCTGTTAACCCCTTATTAATTACATCTCTCATTCTTTGAGAACCTGCCTCTGGTGCAAATGTAAGACCGGTCTTTTTAACCTTTTGGATTTCTTTTATTAAATCTACAGAAAAAGCATCTACTCTTATAGAAGGAAGAGCTACTGCAACTTTATTATCGCTATGTTCAGTCATTAAATCATGTATTAAATTTTGAATATCTGAATAATCACATGTACTTAATGAAGATAAGGATATTTCTTGATATCCGGTATTTTCAAGCAAGTTTCTAGCTTGCCTTAAAAGGGTTTCTCTTGATTTTTCCCTAACTGGCCTATATATCATACCAGCCTGACAAAATCTACATCCATTAGTACATCCTCTAAAAGTTTCAAGAACTATTCTGTCATGTACTATATCTGTATATGGAACAATAATATCTTCCGGGTAAGATACTTTATCTAAATCTGGTATTATTCTCTTTCTAACCTTAGAAGGCACATCATCATATTTAGGTTTAAAAGATTTTATTGTATTATCTTCATTATATTCAACATCATAAAGAGATGGCACATATATGCCTCTAATATGTGATGCTTCTCTTAAAAATGCTTTTTTGTCAAATCCAATTTTTTTATGCTTTTTATAAAGATCTATTACATCATTCATCATTTCTTCACCTTCTCCAATTTGGAAAAGGTCCATTATTCCACTTAAGGTTTCTGGATTATAAGCACAAGGTCCTCCTGCCATAATAATAGGATCATCATTTGATCTTTCTTCTGCTCTTACTTTTATTTGTGCCATATCTAGCATGTTTAAGATATTAGTAAAACTCATTTCATATTGAAGTGTAAATCCTATCATATCAAAATCTTTAATAGGATCTTTAGTTTCTAAAGCATATAAAGGTATATTATTTTTCCTAAGCTGCTCTTCCATATCTGGCCATGGAGCAAAAACTCTCTCACAATATGTATCTTTTCTTTCATTTATGGTATGATATAAAATTCTCATTCCAAGATGAGACATTCCTACTTCATACACATCTGGAAAACAAAAAGCATATCTTATATCTATATCATTAACATCTTTAATAACTTCATTTAATTCACCACCAATATATCTAACTGGCTTTTCAACTCTTGAAAGTATGTCATCATTAACTTTACTTACGTTCATAAAAATCCTCCAAAGCTTTACTTTTTCTATTTATTCTAACATAAAAAACGTGGCTATGCCACGTTTTCACCTTTTGTAATTTTATAATTAACTATTTAAAAGCATCATAAGTTCATTAACTATTTCTTTAGCTTTTTTAGGTAACCTTTCTACTGCCTTATCCCTTTTCTTAGGGTCATTAATATTTACAATTTTCATAACTTCATTTCTAAGTCCTGGTATACTATTAAGCTCACCTATTAAGTAATTAAATTTTTGAGCAAACACAGGATCACTTTGTACTCTTTGCTGCACAACCATAATAAGTTCATATGGATTCATAAAAAACTCTCCTTAAAAGATTATATATTTTATAATATTCATTCTTTAAAAATAGTTTCACTTTTAGTTTTTTCAATAAAATCCTTAAAGGTAATATCTCCATATAACTTTAGAGCTTCAAGAAGCTCATTTTCATTAATTATCTTTAAAAGTTTTAATTTATCATCTACCACATATATATAATTTAATTTATTCATACATAAAAATAGTATGGCTTTATTTAATGTACATTTATAATATATTGAAATATTTTTATTTTCAATGTATCCTTTTTTTATTAAAGAATCTTTCTTTTTAAGTATACTGCAAATAAGTACAAAAATATTCTTTTTCATTTCCTTAGCAGTTGAATACATTATTAAAATAGAAGCTATAAGAAAGCTAAAATTAATTTTATGTATATATATTGTATAAACAAATAAAAATACAAACATGAAAGATACAAATAAACTAGTGTATTTTAGTATTTTTTTTGCAGACTTATATAAAAGCCCTTTGCTTAAAAAAGCTTCAAATATTCTTCCTCCATCAAGTGGAAATGCAGGCAATAAGTTAAATATGCATAAAAATAAATTAATAAGTGATATATCACCTATTAATTGACTGTTATATATAAAATTATTAATAAAAAAGAAAATAATAAAAACACATAAATTAAACATAGGTCCGGATATATATATTATAATTTTTTCATAATAATTAAGATTTGCAAAATCAGAAAAACTACAACTTGAACCAGTTACATGCAGATTAAATTTTGTGGTTTTAATTTTATACATATGGGCAATTATAATGTGCACAATTTCATGAAATATAATAAAAATATATCCGATAATTAATTTTTTAAATAAAGTACATAAACATAAGAGCAATAAAAACTCTAATAAAAATATCTTTAATTGCTTATTCAAAATAACAGCTCCTATTAATTAATTATCTTATTCATTTTCTATTATATTATTATAAAAATTTACTACTTCATTATAAAAATCCCTATTATAATTTTCTAATAATTTATTTTCTTCCTTTATCATATTTTCAATTTTATTGTATATATTATTTATTTCTTTATTTTGTATATTTTTACCCCCAATTAATATTGCTAAAAAAAGTAGTGCTGCTATAATATCAAAAAATATTATATTACTCATACTGCTTTTTGGGGATAAACTCATTTTTCTATTTTCTACATCTTTTACATTATAATTACTTTTTATCCTTCTGTAATAAGCTTCATAATTATTTTTATAATAAGCCATAAAATTCTCTCCACACTTACTATATTTAATTATATTAATTTTTTCTTGCTTTATTACTATTTAAATGTGGTCTCAATTATTTACTTCATTTCACTTTTTATTCTTTATCACTTTTAAATTTGGTTAATTAATAATTAAGCCCTGACTTTACGCCAGAGCTTAACTTAAAATTTTAGTTATTTTGTTTTTTTCTGCTTAATACAGCTATTGCTGATCCTAAAATCCCTAATATTCCAAGAGCCTTAACTGGTGTATTATCTGCTGTTGGACTATCTTCTCCTGGTTTATCACCTGGATTTTCTCCTGGAGTATCTGGTTTACTTTCTTTTTCCTTAACAGTTACTGATATTTCATCTGATACTGCTTCATTTCCTTCTTCATCTGTAGCTTTTACTGAAACTTTATATTTTCCTGCCTTTTCTGCTGTCCATGATAATTTATCATCTACTACTACTTTTCCTGTTTCTTCTCCATCTATTAACAATTGATAAGTAACACTGCCCTTTGCATTTTTTGTAGATGGTGTAATTGTTAATGTATCTCCTACTGTAAGTGTCTTATTTGATAAATCTATTTCTGTTGAAATTTTTTCTTCAGTACTGCTATTATCTTTAAATGTTATTTTTATTTTATTTGAAACTTTTTCTTCTCCTGTTTCTTTATCCTTTGCTATTACATACACTTCATATTCTCCTGCTTCTTCTGGTTCAAATGTATATGATAACTTAGATGAAAAATCTTTATTTGAATACTTAGAATCTTCATCATTTACTATAAACTTGTAAGTTACATCACCTTGTCCATTTTCTGATGAAGCTGTGAATTTAACTTTGTTTCCTACTGTTTCTTCTAATGATGACTTTGTAGCTATATTAGCTGTAAATTCATTTTCATCTTCTGATTGCTTATCTTTAACAGTATAAGTTTTGCTTTCTGTAACATCATCTAATCCATCTGCTGATGCTGTTACTTTAATTGTATATTTTCCTTCTTCTTCTGGTGTCCATGTTGCTTCTCCATCTTCTGATTCTATTTTTTCTTCGTTTCCACCATCTTTTGATACTGTATATACATAAGTTATATCATCACTTCCTGATGCTTCTGCCTTAAAATTAACTTCTTTTCCTGTTTCTATTTCTCCTTCTTTTACATCTGCTGTAAAGCTGTCCATTGTTAATTTATCTTCTTCTTCTGATTTAGCAGTTACTTTAAAGTCTTTTACTTCTTTTGTTTTTGCATCTTTATCATCTGCTCCATCTACTTTTGCATATACTCTTAATGTATAAGTTCCTTCCTCTTCTGGTGTCCATGTTGCTATTTCTTTAGATGAATAATCTTTTATTACTGTTTCATTATCATCTTCATCTACTACTGTAAATTTATATGCATAATAATCTTCACCATCTGCTCTTGCTAATAGTTTAACTTCTTCTCCTACTTTGCATGTATCTTTTGGTGCTATTGTAAATTTTGTTATTTCAAATTCTGGATTTTCTATTGGTGGATTATCTGTTACTTCTGATACCTTTACTTCTAATTTTTCTGTTGCATCTTTAGTTCCTGATGCTCCTTTGGCTGTTACTTCAACTTCATAAGTACCTGCTTCATCAAATGCATGTGTTAATACATTTTTAGATACTTCTGATTCATCTACTGCCTTGCCATCTATTGTAAATTCATATGATGTAGCATTTGATGCTGTACATGTGAATTTAATT
This sequence comes from Clostridium sp. HCP1S3_C6, assembly GCF_052066735.1. Lineage (NCBI taxonomy): Bacteria > Bacillati > Bacillota > Clostridia > Eubacteriales > Clostridiaceae > Clostridium > Clostridium sp. HCP1S3_C6. The sequence continues at coordinate 42,624 of NZ_JBQHRN010000008.1, read as the reverse complement.
TCATCTCCTGCTTTAACATCTTCTTTATCTGCTTCAAATTTTGTAATTTTAGGATCTTTAGAAACTGGTGGATCTACTGGACCTGTACCTTGTTGTCTAAGTTTACCAACACTTGCAAGTGGTACTGTAATGTCATCATGATCATCCTTTTCATGTGAGCTTGATGGATCAGCTGCATAATCACCATGCACATTATCAAGCATTGATGGATCATGAGGAACACAATCCATTCCTGATTCTCCTCTTCCTATAATTTGCATAACACCCAAACCATTTTGTTCTAAATCAGCCTTTGTAATTCCTAAAGCTGAATATGGAATTTTCATTTCATAAAATATATCATACTTTGTATCATGTGCTCTTACCATGTCCGCAGTTTTTGTTTTATAATCAATCCAATCAGATGCAGTATCATAAGATGCTAATTCATTATCATCACCTGGATTCCAAACTCCCATTATCTTAGATGGAAAACAATCATCTACCTTAGCTACTTCAATTCCAGCTTCTTTAATTGTTTTACATAAATCAGTATTTGTGTAATCACTAGCTCCTGTTGAATCAGCTTTAAATATACTAGGAACACCAGATAAATTAGATTTAATTCCTACAACTGCATCAACTCTTGTAGTATATCCTACATCCATTCCCCATATATTAACTTCAGACCCCTTATCTACTACCTTTCCATTCATTGGATTTCCTTTTCCTGTATCTAATGCAATAAATATTGGTGCATCACCAGGTTTTCCATTATCTGAAAGTGGTCCATTACCATCTTGTTTCCAAAATGTATCATAAATATTTACATTTTGCCAACCTATATAAACATTTTCATCATCCCATGCACCATATACTGAATAAGTATCCATTACCCAGTTTTCATGGCATCCTTTAAATCTAGTTGCAGTATCACCAGCTGCACCTTGTGCTATAAGCATATCTTCAGACCAATCTGAAAAATCTCCATCAATTTTAATTGTTGCTTCTTTACCAACACCGTTATTAGGATTTGTTGCATAAATACCTGCTGATTCAGCTGCAGTACCAGCAGCTTCAAGTCTTGAATTTTCATTATAAGGTGAAAGTGTAGTTTGTGCACTTACCATATTAGCCCCAAAAGTAGTTGAAATAATTGCAGCCATAGATACAATACTACTTAATCTCTTTATTGATTTTTTCAATGTAATCTCCCCTTTAAGTTTTTAGTTTTAATTATTATAATTAAAATTACATTTATATAACATAATTACAATTTATCATTAATATTATTATAAATGAAAATGTATACAATTTCAATATTTTATTTACATATTTGTAACATTCTTTACACAAAAATTTTATTATTTTTATGGTTTTTTAACAAAAAAACGTCCCTCTCAATAATGTTATAAATTATATTAAGAAGGACATTTTATTATTTTTTATTTAATTGTTTTTCTTGCAAATTTTTTTAAAACAACTACTGCTGTTGACATAATTACAAGTATCATAATAACTGAACTTGTATCAGATGTTTGACCTGGTTTACCTTCACCTGGTTTATCTTCGCCTGGCTTATCTTCACCTGGTTTATCTTCACCTGGTTGATCTGGTTCAGTAATATCACCACTATCTGGCACATCAGGTTTAGATGGCTTGTCACCTGGAGTTGTAGTTCCTGGATTATCAGGTTCATCTGGCTTATCAGGTTCATCTGGCTTATCAGGTTCATCTGGCTTTGTAGAATTTTTAGTATAATAGTAAGTTACAGTTTGAGAATTTTCTTCATAAATTCCTTCTTCATTATCAGGAACTTCTACAAGTTTATATCCATCAATGTCCTTAGCACTTACTTTATAAGTTTCTCCTACATTACCTTCAAATATCTCATTATCAGCAATAGCTTCCTTTGTGTCTTTATCTAAATATTTAACTGTTACCTTTCCTATAACAGGATCAATTATTTGATCTTCTGAATATACAAAAGTTATCTTAATATCTTCCTTTGTAAATTTTCCCTTAATATTGTCTGGAGTTTCTTTTAAAGTATATCCATCTATCTCTGCTGGTGTTACTGTATATTTTTTACCTACATTTCCTGTAATAGTTGTTGATTTTTTAATTTCATTTCCATCTTCATCTACATAAGATACAATTACCTTACCTTTTTCCTCTACAGGTGGTTGTTTATCCTTACTATACTTATATGTTACTAAAATATTTTTATCTTTTACTGTTCCCTCTGCATTCTTTGGAGCTTCTGATAATTTATATCCATCAACATCTAAAGCCTTAGTAGTATATTCTTTATCTGATTCAAGAACTTGAGCAGTTGATGGAGATATTTCTTCATTTGTTTCAGCATCAACATAAATTGATCTTACAATAAATTTATCTTGTACAGATATTTTATTTTCAGTTACCTTACCATTTTCAATATTAATATCCCCTGCAGGACAAGGATATCCTGGAGCACTCGCTCCTGCTGGTTCTTTTTCTCCAGCTTTTGTACCATCATTAATTATTACTTTCGCATCTTTTGCTTTAATAGTAAATGTATACCAACCAGTTTTTGAATCCTTAGTCATAGCTGTACCTGGCCATTTTCCTGTAAGTTCAGTTGCAGTCTTGCCATCTAAATAAGCATAAATTGAAGGTGTAGCCCAATTATTAGCATTATAATAATGAATTGTTATTGAATCAGAAGTTTCAGCTTCTGATGCTTTTAAGAAATAGTAAACAACATCAATATTAGAATCTGTATAAGTACCCTCTGCATTCTTTGGCATATAAGTATCATCTACAGTATATCCTGCCACTTCTGGAGTATTTGTTTTATAAGATGTACCTACTTTCTTTGTTGTTACAGTATCAGCTTGAATTTCTTTATTAGTTTCAACATCAATGCACTTAACTGTTACTGTACCTTTTGGAGTAGTATCTTTCTTATAAGTAAATGTAACAGTTTGATCTTTTTCAGTATAAGTTCCTGTTTTAATATTTTCTTTTGCATTTACTAAATCATAACCTTCTATTTCAGGTGCAGTAACTTCAAATTTTGTTCCTTGCTTTCCTGACATAGTAGTATCTTTTGCAATAGAATTTCCATCTTCATCTACACATTTAACAGTTACAGTACCCTTATCTGCTATAACAGTTGTATCAAAGCTTGACTTATCTACAAGAATCATTGCAGAACTAGCTGGAAGAGTAACTGAACCTGATGCAGTTCCTAAAGAATCAGTACCAGCCTTTTTATCATTTGCAACTATTGTCCAATTTCCACTTGGAAGATTTATTGTTGAACTTTCACTTGTATTTGAGTTAAATAAACATACAACCTTACTCCATTCACCTTTTGTATTATTAGATAATGAATATCCTATTTGACTTGTACTAGGTGTTGAAAGCCACTGTATTCTATTAGCAGCATTATATGTTGGATCTCTAAAAGCAGAAAAATTATTTCTTATTTTTATAAGACCAGTATAATAGCTATTTAAATCACTAAATGTTTCTAATCTTGACCAATCAAGTTTATTTATATTAGGACTTGATTGATAACTGTTATGATCTCCAAGTTTACTTCTACCAAATTCTTCACCAGCTTGCATAAATGAAACACCTTGTGATGTAAGCACAAGTGAAGCTGCTAATTTATTCATATTAACTATTTTATCATCTCTTTGACCGTTTTGAGATTTATTGGTAGCCATACATAACATATCATATAATGCATGATTATCATGACATGATGTATAAGTTACAACTTGAGAAGGTTGCTTAGACCAAACATTTTTATTTACATTGTCATAGTCACCACACATAGCCTTTATACCAGCAATAACTTCAGTTTGTCTTGCAGCATTTCCTTCAACCCATCCATTATTTGATAATTTACCATCCCATGTATTACCTTTTATGGCATCTCTAGCATTATCACTAAATACTGCAATATTACTATCTAAATTTTTAATATTAGCTTTATTTCCATATCCAGCCATAGAATTCTTAGATCCATCACCACACCATGGTTCTCCCCATATTTTTATTTGTGGATCTATTTTATTTAATTCATTTCTTACTTCTGTTAAAGTTTGATTATCAATTATTCCCATAAGGTCAAATCTAAATCCATCTAAGTGATATTCTTCTGCCCAGTATTTCATAGAATCTACAACAAATTTTCTATACATAGGCTTAGTAGTATCAAATGAATTTCCACATCCAGACCAGTCAGTTGATGTATAATAATATCCTGGTACTGTCATATCAAAAGCTGATTTTTGACTCTTTTGGAAATCATTTTGATTACCGCCTTGTCCAAAAGGTGCATAAGAATGGTTATAAACCACATCCATTATTACACCAATTCCAGCATTATGAAGAGCTTGTACCATTTCTTTTAATTCAGTAACTCTTGCATTACCATCATATGGATTAGATGAATATGAACCTTCTGGCGTATTAAAGTTTTTAGGATCATATCCCCAGTTAAATTGATCATCACTTCCAGCTTCATCTACAGATGCATAATCATACATTGGTAATATTTGAACATGTGTTACTCCAAGTTCCTTCAAATGATCAATACCTGTTTTTATATCTGTTCCAGAATATTTTGTACCTTGTTCAGTAAATGCTAAATATTTACCTCTGTTTTTATCACTTATACCAGAATTTTTATCATAAGAAAAATCCTTTACATGGACTTCCCATACAACAGCATCTGTTTGATTAGGTGAATCTACTCTTTTATCATTTTCCCATCCTTCTGGATTTGTTGAATCTAAATCGATTACTAAAGATCTGTCACCATTAACTCCAGTAGATTTACTATAAATATCTTGTGTTTCCCTTCCATCTACATCATAAGTATAGTAAGTATTTTTAATATCTCCTTCTACTACAGCAGTCCAAACTCCTGTTTTATCATCCTTAGTCATTTGAACATTTCCAAGTGATTTTGGTTCTACTGCTTCTTTACTTGCATTATCACTTCCTGTAGCATATCTTTTTAATGTTACCTTACTAGCTGTAGGTGCCCATACTTTAAAAGTTGTTTTTTCCTTTGTATAAGTACATCCTAAATCATCACCTGAGTATGTAGTACTTGTACTAGCTGCTAAAGCGATTTTTTGAAAAGGATCTGCTAATGATACAAAAGTTGTTGCAAGCATTGTTGCAGTGATAATTGTTGAAATTATCTTTTTATACTTCATTTAATCTCCCCCTATTAATTTCTATATTTATATTATATAACAAATGTAAAGAATTTCAATCAATTATTAACATTTTATTCATGTATTTTACATCAAATAAAAAGACTACTCGTAAAAGCAGCCTAAATAATAATTTTATCTAAATCCTTATTTGATAAATATTTATCTTTTTTCAATGAAGAAATTAAACTATCAATAGAATTATTATGAATATTTTTCATAAATTCCATTGTTTCAAAATCTGCATAATCTTTTTTTCCTATAAGCTTTTTATAATAAGTATGCCTACCTATTTTTTCTCCTAATAAAAAATTTTTTTCTATTAGTCTTGATAAAAGAGAATGCTATTTCATCCATAATGTATATAATTATTTTTTTAAAATTTTATTGTTATATTTTAAAGTCCATTTAATATTATAATTTCAAAATATAAATATTAATTAGGACTTAAATTTTGTATAATAAGTATATAAAAATGTTGGAGGCATATAACATGGATAATAAAAACACAGACGATAATAATTGGAACAATACTAAAAATAATAAATGGTCAAAAAACATATTAGTACTTATTGTAATTTTACTAATTTGTTTATGCATTGGAATAATGTATCAAAAGATATTAACAAATAAATCTAACATATCAGATGAAGAATATATAAAGGCAAAAGAAGAATTTCAAAAAGAATTAGAAGAAAAAAGACAAAATTATACCTTTCATGAAAAATTAATATATGGTGAAAAAATTAATATTGCCATAATTAATAGTTCTATACGTAATAAAGATACAGCAAATTTCTATCCATTTAACACACTATATACATACATAAGAAAATATAATTCTAATTCTAATATATATGAATTTAATAGTATAAATTTAGAAAACATAAATAACTTAATAAATGAAACTGATAATAATGAAAATAATCAAAATTCAAACCTTATAAAATCTTGCAATTTATTTCTTATTTCCTTTAATAAATATGCTGAGGATTATGATATACAAGATTTAAAAAATTTAATAGAAAACATTCAATATTTAAATGATAAAAACATAATATTTATTACAGTTGAAACGGGTGAAAATGAAACTAAAATAAATAAATTAAAAGACATTTCTGATGATAAAAATATTTATTTTATGGATATGAGAAAAGATCTTTTAGATTCAGAAAACACTGATATAGAAATTATAAAAAACAATGGCTTTACAGAGAGTAAAAAAAGTACCTTATACTGCAACCTAATTAAAGATAAAATAGAAGAATTAAATTAAAAAAGTACTTTTTATAGGTGCTTTTTTCTTTTAAAATACGTCTATTTATATTGAAGAATAAAAAAGGAGTTGAAGTTATATGGATTTAAAAGATTTTTTTGATCTTATTGCTAACGTTGGTTTTCCTGTTGCTGTTACTTCTTATGTTTTAATCAGACTTGAAAAACAAATGTCTAGTTTATCACTATCATTTAACAATCTTAATAATTCAATACAATGCCTCATTAAAAATTTTTCAAATAATTAAGAAGGTGATTTTATGACACGAAAATTATTAAATTGTCTTTCGCTTAATTTTAAAATTCAAATTGGATATAATGATGATGGTTCTGCAATTATAAAGAACAAACATCTAAATAATATTTATCCTAAGGCACAGGAAGATGATATTATATATATATCCAATTTGTTTAAGTCTGTATTAGAAGGCACTATTATCACTTCCGAAATAGTAGAGCATTACACTCTTACTAACAATTAAAGGAGTTTTCTTATGAAATATACTTTAGTTATGATATTTAAAACTTCAAGTGGGAAAAAATTTTCTTTATATATTGAGGGAGTAAAAGAAAATCTTAATGATATAGAAATTAATAATCTTATGGATGAAATCATAAAACGAAATATATTTAAAACATCTAAAGGTTTTTTAATAGAAAAATCTTCTTCACATATACTAAAGCAAACAAAAAAAGAATTTATAATATCATAAAAGAGTGGCCAATATGCCACTCTCTTTACTAAACAAGATTTTGTAATTCCTTTACTTTATTTACATTTTCTTTTTTACCTATTATTATTTTTCCATCATTTTCTATAACATAAATATCACTTAATCCATCAATTATTACCTTGCTTGATGTTGATATAGCAAGGTTTTGACTTCCATTTAATGTCTTGATATTTCCCATATGTATATTTCCCTTTGAGTCCTTATCTTTATATCTTTCTACAGCTTCCCAGCTTCCAACATCATCCCAGCCTATGTCACTTGGTATAACATAAATATCCTTTGACTTCTCAAGTATTCCATAATCTATGGAAATAGCTTCTGTATTTTTATAATTATTATTAATCTCTTCCCTTAGTTTACTCTCAGGCACTTTTGAAATGTTCTTTAAAGCTTCATAAGTTTTAGGCATAAATTCTTTTATCTTTTTTAATATTTCATCTATCTGCCACATAAATATGCCACCATTCCATAAGTAATTACCACTTTGCAAGTATTCTTTTGCAATCTCAAGCTTTGGCTTTTCTACAAACTTATCAACATTAACAATGTAATGTTCATTAATAAGCTTCATTACATTTCCTTGCTTTATATATCCGTAGCCTGTTTCTGGTCTATCTGGAGTCATACCTAATGTAATTATAGCTTCTTTATTATCATTTAAAAATTTACTGCCTTCTTTTACTATTTCTATAAACTTTTCCTCATTTTTAATTAAGTGGTCAGAAGGCAAAACAACCATTGTAGAATTTTTATAATATCTTTTTATAACTTGTGCAGATAAATTTATACATGGTGCTGTATTTCTGCCTTCTGGTTCTACTATAATATTTCTTTCAGGTAAACTTGGAAGTTGTTTTTTTACAAGTTCTACATATCTTTCACCTGTACATATAAAAATTCTCTCAATTGGAATTTCTCTTTGTATTCTATCAACAGTCATTTGAATCATAGTCTTATTACCTATTAAATTCAAAAACTGCTTTGGCTTCTCTTCTGTTGATAAAGGCCAAAATCTAGTTCCTTTTCCCCCTGCCATTATTAATGCACATAACATATTATTTTTCCTCCTATAATTCCTATGAAAAATTATAAGTATTAAGAGGCATGCTTGTCCCCAAATAACACTAATACTGTTTTTAAAATAAGTTTAATATCTACTAGTATACTTTGTTCTTCTATATATTTTATATCAAGCTTCATCCATTCTTCAAAATTAATATCATTTCTTCCTGAAACTTGCCAGTAACATGTAAGCCCTGGCTTTACATCAAGCCTTCTAAGCATCCAATCATCAAATTCTTCTACTTCTTTTACAAGAGAAGGTCTTGGACCTACAAGGCTCATATCACCTTTTAATACATTAACAAATTGTGGTATTTCATCAATACTTGTTTTTCTTATTATTCTACCAACCCTTGTAACCCTTGGATCATTTTTCATTTTAAACATTGGTCCATTCATTTCATTTTGATCTTTTAGTTTTTCCTTAAGTTCCTCAGCATTTTCAACCATTGACCTAAACTTATACATTTTAAATCTTTTTCCCTTATATCCCACTCTTTCTTGAGCAAAAACTACAGGACCTCTAGACTCAATTTTTATTGCCACCATAACAATTAATAAAATAGGACTAAGTATTATAAGCCCAAATAATGACCCAATAATGTCAATTGTTCTTTTTATAAACTTATATGTAATGTTATTTGTAGTTTCATCTTCTTCACTATACAAAAATTCGTCACTTCGCTCTCCATATCTCTCCATGATATCCCCCACTTTAATTTAACAATCTTTTATTAAGTTATTATAACATATAAAACATTTACAACTACTAATTATCTTAAAATGTACAATTTTAACCTTAAAATGTACAAAATTAAAATTTAAATACAAAATTTTTAATTTTTATACATTATAAAAAATCTATGAATTAAGTATGTATTCTTTTATAATCTTTGCGACACCATTTTGTTCATTTGTTAATGTAACAACATCAGAAGCCTCTTTAACTTTTTCTACCGCATTTCCCATAGCTACACCAAGCCCTGCATATTTAATCATAGCTAAGTCATTTTCAGCATCTCCCATAGCTATTATTTCTTCTCTTTTAACCCCTAAATACTTTGCTAAAGCTTCTAGACCTTTTCCCTTATCTGCATTTTTATTAATAAATTCAAGAAAAAATGGAGCACTTTTTACTACAGTATATTTATCATAAATAGATTGTGGAAGTTTTTTTATTGCTTCATCCAATATTTCAGGTTCATCAACCATCATAACTTTAACAATATCATCATTATCATTTATTTTATTAAAATCAATAATATTAATGTTTATTTTATTAATATTTGCTTCTACTTCTGTATACTTGCTTATTTTAGGTGACATAAGTCCTATATTCGGTGAGAATGCATGTATATTTACCCCTATTTCTTTACTTAAATTATACATATATTTCAAATCACTGCCTTTAAGTCCAACTTCGTGTATTATTTTTGAAGTTTTAGTTTCTTGCACAAGGCAGCCATTATAGCTTAAAACAAATTCATTATCATCAACTAAATTTAATTCATTTAAATAATTCTTAAGTCCGTCAAGTGGCCTTCCTGATGATAGAACAATTTTAACACCTTTATTTCTAGCTTCACTAATCACATTTTTTGTTTCCTCTGTTATTTCCTTTTGTTCATTAAGTAACGTTCCATCCATATCTAATGCAACTATTTTATATTTCAATTTTAATCCTCCTTGTATATTATTAATGCCTTTTATATTATCTTTATTATAACACATATAATTTTTTTTATAATTTTATTATGTTAATATTTTATTAAATATGCTACACTTTATTGACAAATTCCATATAATCACTTTTATATTTACAAATTTACAATTAAGGTTTATCCATTCATAAAAGTATATTTTTGTAGAAACATAAAGATTTGTAATGAATATACTATATAAAACATTAAATAGGATGTGAAAAACTAATGATACCGGCCTTTTTACTTATTGCTTCCGTATGTATCGATGCATTTATAGCAAGTATGGCCTATGGAACATCTAAAATTAAAATTCCATTTACATCATCACTTTTAATAAGCTTTATTGGAAGCTTTATGCTTGGAATTTCACTTTTCTTTGGAAGTTTTTTAAAAGATTTTCTTCCAGAGAAAATTTCAATATTCTTTAGTTTCTCTGTATTAATGATAATAGGAATATATAAACTTTTTGAAGGACTTTTTAAAGCATTTATACGTAAGGGAAGAAAAACTGACAGACCTATAAAATTTAAAATATTTGATATAAATTTTGTACTTCAAGTATATGCAGATGAAGTAAAGGCAGATTTTGATAAATCAAAAACCTTAACACTTAAAGAAGCCTTTTATTTATCTATAGCACTTTCCTTTGACAGTTTAGCTACTGGTATAGCAGGTAGTGCTTTAATAGATAGCTATATATTAACTATATTTCTATGTTTTGTAATGGGAATAATTCTTATATATGTAGGAGTATTTATAGGAACAAAATTATCAGAAAAAACAAATTTAGACCTTTCCTGGCTATCTGGATTTTTGCTTATGCTTTTAGCCTTTAGTAAGTTTTTTAAATAAAAATAAAAAGCAGCTTCATATAAAATGAAACTGCTTTTTATCATTTTTTAGAATAAGTTTGGATATCCATAATTCTTTTTTGGAATAATATCTATATTTTCACTCTTATCAGGTTCACCATCATTTTTGTCTTTCTTATAAAATCTAGTATTTACATTAATTGTTCTTTCAATATTATTAAATGATAATTTATTAATATGAATGCTAGAGTAATCATAAGTTTTTATGATAATTTTAGGAGTAGTTATAGTTGTAATAATCTTATTGCCATCTACTACTACTTTCTTTTGAGTTTCTCCAAGTAATGTTTGTGTCTCTGGATTCTTAACTGCATTTTGTAAACCTGGATCATTTTGATTATTAATTACAACACTATATCTAACAACAAATTGCATACCTTCTTTTTCTACTGCTCCAAGAGATATTGGATTTACAGAAGCTAAATCTAATGTATACTTCTTGCCATCTGTAGATGGAGTCATATTCCATGATGTTTGAGCTAATTTACCATCTACAATTCTTTGAACTGTAACATTACCTTGAACTTGTTCATATTCTGGAATATCAAGACTTATAGTTCCTGAATTATCATAAACATTAGTAATTTTACCAGCAATATTTATAGTATTTGCTTTTAAGAATATAGGATCTTGACCATAACCAGTCCAAATATTAGATCCATCAAATAATGAAGTTGTACTTGTAAATACAGTATTTTCATTTAAAACAGTAGTACCAACTTCCTTACCATCTTTGTCAAAAGTAGTTGCATTATATACGAAAGCTCCTTTATCATCAACAGTATTAACTATTGATAAATTAACATGTGGTGTTTCAGCATCAATAACTATTACAAACTTCTTAGTTGCTGACTTACCATTAGGTTCATTTACAGCTGTATGATTATCATTTACTGTAGTTTCTACAGTTACTTTATCACCAGTTTGTTTACCAAGTAAATAATCTTCTGGAATTGTAACGCTTAATTTACTATCCTTAGAAACCTTAGTATCAGCCTTTACTTCATTTCCTTTTTCATCTTTAACTGTAGCAACATCTTGTCCATCTACCTTAACACTTACTGTTAAGTTATCCTTATCTTCATCATCTAGATCTGTAGGAATTGTAGTAAATGTATATTCTGCTGTTCTAGGTGCATTAACTTCTTGGTTATCATCAATTATAGTATCACCCTTCATATTTGTAATATCTGGAGCTTGGTTACCATCTGATAATAAATTAAATGATGATTTACCTTCTTTCTTTAATGGGTCTACGGCAGTTACTTCTACTGGAATTCCAGTTCCTTTAGGTACTGCATTATATACAGATGATGGAATAGTAACTTTAAGTTTAGTATCAGAATTAATTCTGCTACCATCATAAGTTGCCCCAGTTTCAGCTATTTCAATAGCGCTATTATCTAAAACAGTTCCGTTTACAGTAACCTTAACAGTTACTTTATCACCATCAGCATCTTCTGGTAAAGTATAGAATGCATAATCATTATCAGTATTTATTTTATCTTTTACTGTAGAACCATTTTCCACAAAATTTTCGTCCGATAATGATGAATCAGTATAGTTTTTAACTGTTGGTGTTGCATTTCCACCTCTTTCAGCTTTAATAATAGTGTTAACAAACAATTCAAGTTCTTGTTGACTTGTAGCAACACCGCTATGAGCAGTACCAGAATAAGTTATATTACCTTTTGAATAAGTGTAATAGAAGTTTCTAGAATCATTACTATCTAAATATCCCTTAAATTCGCCAGCAACTGCACTGTTACTTACAAGATTGTACCATGGTACTACATCTGGATCTTCTAAATTTAATTGGAACCATTGTGTATGAGTTAAACTTACATTTAAAGTACCAGTACCATTATTATAATCCCTTAAATCATATGGATAAGTAGTAATTTGTGCATCATTAATATTTTTAATTTGATTAGATTGTGTACTAATCCATTTATTAGAATCACCACTTGTTGCAAGTGCTGTTTGACCTAAAGTCTTTATACCTCCTGTATTATCATGAGGAATTGAAGTTTTAGCAGATGTACCATCATCATACTTATTTGTATAAAGATTTGTAGTTTCTCCACCTCTAAAATGATCATAATATCTAGATTGTCCTACATAATCCTTATAATGCTGTGCAAATTTAGTAGGTCCACTTGATTCTCCAAGTATTCCAAGACCTATAGTATCGTGAGTAAACATTACGCTTTTACCTTCTGCTATAAATGCATCTAAATCTGCTAAAGCAGTATCAGTATCAATATCAGCATCAGAATATGAATCTGAGAATCCAACAATAACCATATCGTAATTATCTTTTAAAGTTTTAGTTTGTCCATATTGGTCACTAAATTCTCTTGCACTAATATTATCTATTGTAACATTATAATCTTGTAAACTTGATAACATATCCATAAATGTACTATTATCTGTTAATTTAGTAATACCAGTACCTGGTCTTTTCTTAATATTATCATGGAAAGTACATTTATCATCATTTGGATATATTTGTAATACCCTTATGTCCTTCTTACCTTTTTGTGCATGGTAAGTAGCATATGATTGAATATTAGTTTTAACACCATTTGGTCGTACTACTTCAACTTTCCATCCAAGATATCCAATAAATCCATTATTAATTTCTACACTAAAATTATAAGTATCATAGTCAGCTTTACCGGTTCTGGTAAATGTTTCATATGGTTTACCAGTAAATAATCCATCACCATCAAAATCTAAATAAACATTAAATGTTAATTCTTCATTTAATTCTGCATTAGCTTCAACAGAGAAATTTAATGTTCTTTCATTAGTTACAGTTCCATCTGAATTTATAGATTCAGATTTTGGACCTTTAGCAGCTGCAACTTTAACTCTCTTATTATCAGTAGATAATGCTTTAAAATCATCAACAATTTTATCTAATGTAATATTATCACCAGATACTATTTTCAAATTGCTAGCTTGTAAATTATTTATCTTAGTTCCATTATCACTAGAACCATTTCCAGTAAAAATAGCATTAAGTTTAGTTCCTGAAACTTGAGTAGCTGTATTATCCACATAAACTAGTTGACCTTTATTTATCATATCAACAATAAGTTTACCCCTTTTGTAAGTAATATCATTTTCTGGGTAGTATTCACTATACCCATCTTTGTATCCATTATCATTTGTATAAGCAGCATGTCCCATTTCTTGTTTAAAAGGACTAGTATATGTTCTGTATGTTCTATCAACCCAGTAATTGCCATCAGCTGCCATATTATTGCTCTTTTCATTTGTTAATGCTACAACATCATATTCACCAGTTATATCATCAACTGTACTTATGAATTTTGACATATTCATATGAGTAACTTGAATTTTTTGACCTTTTAATTCAGTTTCTGCAACTTCATTACCATTTAGTAACGAATAGGCATCACCTGGGACAATTTCTAAGATTTTTAAGGTATCAGGTTCAAAATTAAGCGAATCTTTAGTACCTGTTGCTTGAGTTTTAAATCTTGGAATATTAACAAGAGTAATTGCAAAAATTCCAAGTACAACCCAAGTAGATTTCTTTAAAAATAAATCTTTCTTAATCTTAAATTTCATCTCTATCTATCCCCCTTTTATTACTTATTCTTATTTCTAAGCTTAACAATTGTTGTTATAGGATATTCATATTCATTTAATCCTTTTTTAATATACAAATTTACAGTTATTTGAACATTTGAAGAATCATTAATATTAGCACTACTATCTAGCGCTTCAATTTTAACTTGTTTTACATGTTTGGATTTTGCTTGTCCTGTGCTTGAGCCGTCTTTATATATATACATATCATGTAATTGACCACTTCTTGACAATTCTGAATTTGCATTTGATGAATCAAAAACATATGTTGTCATATTGGGTTTATTCATATCATCATAAACAGTAAATTCAAGTTTTTTCAAATCATCTGCAGTACCTTCTTTAATGGTTACAGATGTTGCTTGAGTTCCTATATTAATTAATTCTTTTTGTATTTGATTAGCTTCTGTTTGTAAAATAGACTTAGCTTCTGCAGCTGTTAAAGTTCGGTTATTGGAATTATAAAAGGTGTAGATAACACCTGCTATCATTACAGTGATAGCAAGTACTACTACGACTTCTATTAAAGTGAATCCTTTTTTCTTGTATTTATTATTAATATTATGATCGTTTTTTATAATATTATTTTCCAAGAACTCCACCATTTTCACCTTCTAATTTCCATAAACCTTTCTTTAAATATTTAGTTGCATCATACCATCCATCACTAGCAGATTTACTATCTTGATCCTTATATTCTACTCCTACTTCAACAGGTTCAACCTTAGTTGAATTTTCAATTGGTTTACCATTTAATAATCCATCAAAATATTTACTATTTTGAGCTACTGTTTTACTAATTACAGTAGTATCATGTTTAACAGAAACTTTTGAACCAGCTTCAACATTAACATCGCCACCACTTATAATAGTACCATTAATATTTAAAGTTTTAGAACCAGTTGATTTTAATGTAACATTTCCATTTGTAATAATAACTGCATTAAGTGTTTTTTCTGAAGTTGCAGGATCTGTAGGCATATCACCTTCGCTTATAACAAAGCTTCTAGAACCTAATGTAATTATAACTCCATTATCTGCTCTTTCAATTGTTAAGTCATCAGAAGATTCTGTATTTAAAAGTGCATAACCATTATAGTTATTATATATAGTACCTAATTTTATATTCTTATATAACTCATCCATACCATCAGTACCTAAGTTATCTTTTAATTTACTAAATTCAACCATAGGATTTTGATGTGATACAGTTATCATATTTTTTGTATCATTATAGCAAGTTAAAGCAGCTGTATCTTCATCACTATTAATTTCTGCTAAATAAGATGAATTGCCCATTGCATATACATTTCTACCATAATTTGTTTTTGAAGTATTTTGAACTTTTGTAATTTGATATTGTTCTTCAGCAGTAGCATGTTTTGATAATTCTCCATTATTTACTCCTGCACCTGTTGATAATAAGTTTTTAATTTCAATACCGCCATCTTCTATTTTTGAAGAATTAACATTAAAATATTGTTCAAAATAGCTAGCTTTATCATCTTTATTACCATTAATTAATTGCCATGGATCATATTGTTCAAAATTATATGCAGTAGTATTTTTACCTAATGTATCTGAATATGCAACATAATTACCTTTAACTGCAACAGATTCACCAGTTTTATAATAAGAATTTCCATCTGTATTCATATAAGCAATACCTGCTACAGTAGCATTATTTAATTTAATAGTTGAATTATATGCAGTATTAGTACCATCAGTATTTTTATTAGAGTTAACAATTATACTACTTGAATTTTTAGCAGCATCATTTTTACTCATATCTTTGTCTTTCTCGTCTTCTTTAAAGTCACTCATTCCAACATAATCATTTGCATTAATACTACTTGAAACTGAATTCATAACTAAATCATTATTTGTATAAATTCCATTAGCTTGTAAATTGTTGTTTCCAGCAGCATTATACTTTTGATTAAATGTTATTGGTCCTAAATATGCATTATACGCATAAAGGTCATTTGAAATAGTTGCATTACTTCCATTACTTAATGAAAGTGAACCATTTGTGTATACATTACCTTTAACATTTAATGTAGCATTACCAAGTACTACACCATAAGCATATTTATCATTTTCAACATTATATTTTGATTGTATTGATTTGTCATTACCTTTTATCCATATATCTGCATTTCCATTAGATTTAAAGTTATCTTTATCATCATAATTATTACCAGATATATCAAGTGATGCACCATCTTCAATATTTAAGTTTCCATCAGCAGTAATAGCTTTTTCAACTGCATATTGATTAGTTTGTTTATTACTTACAGATGCTGAAATTTTGTCGTTATTATAGCTTGGTGCTTCAACAGTAAATTTAGTTTTTATTTGTTTTTTGTTCTTTAATTTACCATTAATTTCTGTAGGATTAGTGTCACTTACTTGATTATTACTAGTAAATGTTGAAGTAACTTCTACTACAATATTACCTTTAGCTTCATTAGGAGTTACTGTTAATTGTAAATCATTTTTTTGTAAATCATTTTTACCTGTATCAACATTTAAATTTGTAGCAGCATCAGAAGTATCTATTTTGTAATTGCTTAAAGTCTTGTATCCTTCACAAGTATTATTAGTGCTATCAAACTTTATCAATCTTCTTTCTTTTATAGCATTTTCTAGCATTGAGTCATTCATCAAGAAATTAATAAAAGCCTTTTTAAAAACTTTTTCTAAATCACTTTTAGATTTTACATTGTTATTATTATAATCATATTTTGCAACATTATAAGCATACTTTGTTGCTACATCGGCATTTTTAGCAATAACATTATAAACAACATCAAGCTGAGCATCTGATTGATATAAGTTTTGTAACTTTTTGCTTTCATTCACCCTTGTTTTATAATCATTTGTAACTACAGCAACCATTGTAGTACCTAATGTAAACACAATTGCTGTTATAAAAACTACAAGAATTAATGATGAACCTTTTTTCTTTTTAAATCTCTTCACTTTATTCACCACCCCTATTAATTTTACATTATAATAATTATAACATTTTTTTGCAGAATAAAATATTAATTTTATTTTACTAATACATTACATGTAGTAGAACCTGAAAAAATATCATCACCTGCATCTTTACCATTTATAGGTCTTACTTCAACTGTTACCTTATATAAATCTCCTATTTTCTTGCTTAAATCTCCTTCTGCAGAATATTCATTTACATGTATGCTTCCTGGAACAGAATCACCTAATTTTACTGGCATTGAAAGAATAGTTGAAACATCTTCTCCCTTAGTTACTTCTACTTCAAGATCATTTATTCCAGCATAATCAGATACTACTGATAAATTTAAATTTCCACTAAGAGGAATACTTGGCACTGTACCATTAGAAGTATTTAATTTCTTGTTGCCTGCTAGATAAATTCTTAATTTATTATAAGAATTATTTATGGTACCAATACCACTCATTAATTTAGTTCCTATTTCAGGACTACCTGTTCCGTAATTTCTATCTTCATATAAATCACAAGTGCCATCACTAGCAATATATATTACATAACCTTTTGATTCATTGTTAACAAATGAATAACTTCTAGTTGGATCATTAGGGTTATATACATCAATTGGAGCACTTTCACTTGTTTTTGATAGTTGAAGAGCTAATGCTGACTGTGGATACTTAGTCATAAAGTCTTCTCCAGTATCAACGGATATTCTCCTTTCTTCTGGGCTTTCATTTGTAAGTTCCTTTTTTAATGTAACAAACATTTTATATCTTGCATTTCCAGCATTAGATAATTCACTAGTTACAGCATCGCTACCCTTAGGAAAAGATATTTTATCCCCTGTTACCAAATCTCCTGACATATTTGTATACTTAAGATCATAAGAATCTATTTTTTTTGAATTATCAATATTTCCAATTTGCTCTAATACGCTTTGCCCTGCTAAATATGCCTTTTGCTTATCTTGAGATCTTTTAGCTGTACTAGAAGAATTAATTACAAGATTTGCAATTGGTATTATTAAAAGTGCTAATATAGCCAAACTTGCTAATACTTCTATTAATGTAACACCTTTCTTTTTTTTGGCTTTAAAAAACATTTTTTATCACCTACTCGTTTATCCAGTTTACTGTACCTGAGCCTTCGCTTGATGGCTTTGGAACTCTAGGATTACTCTTATCATCTCCCATGATTTTAACATTTACAGTTTTTGAAGTATTGTTTATTACATTTAAAGAAATTTCTGATGTATCAGATGATCCTGATCTGGCTTCACTTTGAATTGCAATTAAGATATCTGTTCCATATGGTACAAATTCCTTTCCTTTTGTTGAATCAGTTGGATACTTCTCAGAGCCTACTTTAAGTGAGTAATAAAGTTTACCATCTTCTTCAGTAAATTCAATTTCAACCTCCTTTGAATCATTTTCCTTTCCGTAAAGATAACTAGCAAATGTATCATCACCAGCTTTACCAAGTGTTACAGGTGGTAATTCTGAACTTGATGACTTTAATATTCCTATAATATCATAAGCTGCTGCTGTAGCATCAGATGTTGAATTTTCATAGGCACCTGTTGCAGCACCTTTTCCAAATAATTGATCCTTACCATATTTAACATCCTTATTATATGACCATAAATCATAATTATCATCAGAATCGTCAACCTTTGGTAAGCCATAAAATTCTAATACAATTGTTCCATTTATTGTTCCTTCATTTATTGGTGCTAAATTTGTATTTGTTATTGCAATGTTTCTTCCACTAGCTTCTATAGATTGCATGAATTTTTTTATGCTATCATAACTTGATTGTACATTTATTGTACATGATATAGTTTCACATGCTGGGCTATCACTAGATGCTGTATTAGTAGTTGTTTTATTAGTGCTTTTACTATCTGTACTTGAAGATGATTTATCGCCTTTATATGAATCAACTGTTCTATCTAATGTAACACCAGTTTGTTGTTCAGTTTCCTGTTTAAATGCTTCAATAGGCTGAGTTTTTTGTTCACCCCAAGTCATTGAAGTGACCTTAAGTTGTGAAGTAGATATCATGCTCTCAAGTTCTAATATTAATTTTTCTTGTATTATTTTTGGATAAAATCCTGAAGATTTTACTGTAGTTGAACCTAACAGCTCTCTTAAATTAGCCTTGTTTGTTTCTAAATTATGAATATCATCCATTGCCTTTTGATATTTAGCTTCTATTTGTGTCTTTTCATTTCGTTTTTGATCTAGTTTTTCACTTAATGGCTCATAAGCTAAAGTATAATATCCTACACCTACAATTAATGTTAAAGCAACTGCCACTAATGATTTTTCTCTTTTACTCATTCCATTACTCATATTATTCAACATCCTTTAACACACATTTTATATCGAAAGTTAATACTTGATCACCTGCAACTGATGTAACTTGACAAGTATCTATTCTTTCAACTTTTTCGCCTAAATTATGTTCAAGTTCAGCTATAGCTTCTCTCTTAGTTGATGTACCATGAATTACTATTGCTGAATGATCAATATTTACGCTTGTTGCTTCTACTTCTGTAGGTAAAGTAGAGCATATTTCATTAATTAATGTTGTATCTACAACACTTCTTGTAGCTACTGATTTAACTATTGTTGAAATAGCTGTATCATATTCTGTAAGAGCACTTGTTCTAGCTTTTACAACATCTGATTCTTTTAGCTTTTCTTGAACATCAGATGCATTTAATTTATTTTCAGTACTTTTTATTTTAACTGAACAATATGCTATATTACCACCAAGGTATATAGCAGTAATTACAACAAATGCAGCAACTATTGCTATCAATGTTTTTATTAATATAGAACTTCCATCGTCCTGTGTTTTTTTCTTTAGTGAAAATTCACTAAAGAAGTTCATGTCTCTTCTCATGGTTTCCCTCCTATACTCTTATAAAAGATCCTAATACATTAATATATTTTCCTATAGAACTAGCACTTTGACCAAATTCTACATTGTTAAGTCTTTTAACTTTTTCAGTCTTAACACCTATTTTTTCTTCCATATATTCTTGCATACCCTTAATATCAGAAGTTCCACCATATATCATAACTTTTTGGATTCTATTACCAACTGATTGGTTGTTATAGAATTGAAGAATTCTTTCAAGTTCTCCTAATATTTCATCTACTGATTCCTTTATTGTAATGTTTAATTCATCATATTCTCCAACATTTAAAAGATTAGCTTTTTGTATTTTTTCTGATTCTGTTGATTTCACTGACATATTAAGTTTATTACTTAATGCATAGTCAATGCTATCTCCTCCATATTTGATTATTCTTGTAAAATCAAATTTACCTTGTTTAAAGATTGTAACATTGAATGATGTTGCCCCCATATCAACAAAAGCAACAGTACCTGCATTACTATTTAATCCAGTAAAATCTGAAATTTTCTTTAGTGCATTATAATTTACATCAAGTACAAATGGAGTTAAATCTAATTCTACTAATAAATCATAATATGATCTTGCTGTAATCTTAGGATAAGCTACAACATTAACTTTAAATTTAGGTCCATCACTTTCTGTAACTCTATCAAGTACTACATATTGTACTATATAATCATCAAGTTTAATAGGAAGATATTGTTCTACTTCATATCTTATTACGGTTTCCATTTCATCATCAGCTACAACTGGTATTGTTACTTCTCTACTAATAATAGTAGATGAATTTGTAGTAATAGTTGCTTCCTTTGCTTTTACTTGATTTTTCTTTAGTTGAGCCTTAATTACATTTACTAAGTCCTTTTCATTTACAATTTTACCATCATCAATAGTTCCTTCTGGTGTAGCAAATTCAAACATTTTATAAACTTGTAATCTGCTTTTTGTATATTTCCCCTCAACAACTTTTATTGTATTTGTTCCTATATCAAATGCTACTATATCTCTTGGTTTGTATGGTTTTTCCTTTTTTGCCCCATTTTTTGTTTTTGAAAATAATTGTTTTATGCTATCCATTGTAATGTCCTGGCTTAGCACTGAATTCCCCTTTGCCAATACTTTCACCTCTTTAAATTAATGGCTAAAGTGTAAAGCTAATCTTAGCTTTACACTTTATGTCAATATTAATATAATTTTACTATTATGTTATTCTAATTCTGAATCAGGATCAGGATATACTTTAGTATTTCCACCTTCACCAGCATAGACTGTAACATCACCCTCAGGACTTATTTGATAATAGAAGCTTTTTCCTTTGATAGCTTTTGATTTTCCTGTTGGTACTGTTTGCATGTAATCTTTAACTGTTTTATCACTACCAAAATTTTCATCTAAATCATATTTTTTAGTTGAATCCCAAACTTTGATTTTATCATCATTCATTAATGATAAAACTGCACTTTGAATATCCTTTGCATTAGCTATATCTGATTTCTTGTTTGCATTTTCTCTAACTTGTCCAAACTTTGGTAATGCAATTGCAGCTAGTATTGCAATAATAGCAATAACTATGATTAACTCTATAAGAGTAAATCCTGATTTTTTACTTTTGTTTTGTAATTTTTTTCTTAAATTTGTAATCATAAAGACCCCTCCCAAAATGTTACTTTTTGTTATTTTTTATTATAAATTAATTGTAATAATTAATTGTAATCTAGGTATTAACAATAATTAAATTATTGGTTAATTTTTTTACATTATTGTGTACATATCAAACATTGGAAGCATAATTCCCATAACCATTATTCCAACAACTATACCCATTATAACTATAACTATTGGTTGCATAAGTTCTGTTGTTTGAGTAATAGCTTGGTCAACTTCTTCTTCATAAAAATCTGCTGTCTTATTTAATATATCGTCTAATGCTCCAGATTCTTCACCTATTCTTACCATTGAAGCAAGCATATCTGGAAAAATGTCACTTTCTGCTATTGGTGCACTTAAACCATCACCTCTTACAACTCTTTCTCTTATTCTATCAAGATCTTGCTGTGCTATTTTATTTCCAAGTACGGCTGAAACAATTGGAAGTGCTTGTACAAGTGATATACCAGCTGATAATAGTGTAGCAAGTGTTCTTGTAAATCTTGCAACTATAACTTTTTTGTTAAGATTTGCAACTATAGGAAATTTAAGTGCAAGTGCACTAAATCTTACTTTTCCATCTTCAGTTTCTGCATAAGCTTTAATTGCTACTACAATTATTGCAATAATTGCTACTATTATAAACCAATAGCTTTTCAAGAAATCGCTAGCGCCTATCATAGCACTTGTAATAAATGGTAAATCAGCGCCATTTTCTTCAAATAATTCTGCAAAGGTTGGCATTACAAATGTTAAAATAAACATTACTGCTGCCACTGCTACTACTGCTAAACATATAGGATATATCATTGCAGATTTTACCTTATTGTTTGTTTTTGTTTCCTTTTCAAAGTGACTTGCCATTCTAAGCATCATTGTATCGATATTACCTGTTGATTCACCAGATTCTACCATACTAATAAGAAGTTGTGGAAACTCCTTATATCTCTTCATTGCTACTGATAGCATTTCACCTTTTTTAACTGATTCTTCAATTTCAGAAAGAATAGTTCTTAATCTAGGACTTGGAAGCTGCATAGCAAGCATATTTAATGAATTAGTAATAGATACACCTGCATCAAGCATTGTATAAAGTTGTCTACAGAAAATAGCCAAGTCCTTTGTAGTAACTCTGTTGTTTAATCTAATTTCTGTTTTTTTCCCCTTAGTAACTTCTTCTACCTTTAATGGATAAAATCCATTTGCAGTAATCATTTCAACTACTTCATCACGAGAATTAGCTTCATACATCCCCTCTAGCTTTTTCCCATCATCTTTCATAGCCCTATAACTATAAGTATTCATGTTTTACTTTCACCCCTCTTAAGCTTCTTTTATTAAAGTAATATTAGCAAGTTCATTAATTGTTGTTGTGCCTTGCAATACTAAGGACTTACATTCATCACCAAGTGTTGTCATTCCACTTTTTATTGATAAATCTTTTAATACATTAGCATCATTTGAATGATTTATTAAATCTCTATGTTCTCTTGTAATTTCCATTATTTCATATATACCAATTCTTCCGATATAACCTGTATTGTTACAATGACCACATCCCTTGCCTCTAGCAAGTTTTACAGACGAATTTGGATCAATACCTAATATTTTCTTTTCATGAGCATCTGCTTCATATTCTTCTTTACAATGTGGACAAATTCTTCTAACAAGTCTTTGTGCTATTACTCCTGCAATTGAAGTTGAAACTAAATATGGTTGAATTCCCATATCAACAAGTCTTGTAATTGATGAAGCACTATCATTTGTATGTAATGTGCTTAATACAAGGTGACCAGTTATAGCGGCCTTAGTTGCTATTTCTGCAGTTTCATTATCTCTAATTTCTCCAATCATTATAATATCAGGGTCTTGTCTTAGTATACTTCTAAGTCCACTTGCGAAAGTCATACCAGCTTTGTTGTTTACGTTTACCTGATTAATTCCGTCAAGTGAGTATTCTACTGGGTCTTCAACAGTTACAATATTAACATTTGATTCATTAAGTTCGCTTAATACAGTATATAAAGTTGTAGACTTACCACTACCTGTTGGTCCTGTTACAAGTATAATTCCATATGGACTTGAAATCATTCTTTCTAGCTTTTTAATATTTTCAGGACTCATTCCAAGCTGCTCTTTACCAAACTTAAATCCATCTCTATCTAGAATTCTTATAACAACTTTTTCTCCATATACAATTGGAAGTATTGATACTCTGAGGTCAACTTCTTTTTCCCCTACTCTTGTAATTATTCTACCATCTTGTGGTATTCTTTTTTCTGCAATGTTTAATGATGCAAGAATCTTAATTCTAGTAACTAATGGTCCTAAACTTTCAATATCAAGTGTATTTACTACTTGAAGCTTACCATCTATTCTATATCTAATTCTTACAATTTTTTCGTATGGTTCAATATGAATATCAGATGCTCTCATTTCAATTGCATTTCTAAATAATCTGTCTATCATTTTTACAACTGGAGCATTCTTAACATCATCTATTTGTTCAATATCTACTATATTACTTGCTTGAGCTTTTGTTTCTAAAGATTCTTTTTTAAGTTCTTCTGCAGCTTTTGACATTTGTTCATTACTGTAATGAATTTCTACAAATCTTCTTATTTCTCTTCTTGTTGCAATATAAGGCTGAACTTCAAGCCCTGTTGATATTGAAATATCATCTATAGCAAAAATATTTAAAGGATCTGCTAAAGCAACTTTAATTTTACTACCTTCAAAGCCAAATGGTGCTAAGTCATACTTATCACAAATTTTTTGTGACACCATTTTTATTGCCTTCTTATCACATCCTGTTTCAGTTAAATCAACTCTCTTTATACCTGTTTGTGTTTCAATTGCTTCAATAATATCTGAATCTGTAACAATCTCTTCATCTACTAATATCTGGCCTATTTTCTTTCCAAGCTGTTTTTGTCTAGATAAAACATCTTGAAGCTGCTCTGGTGTAATTTTGCCTGCTGCAACTAGTATTTCACCAAGCTTTCTTTTTTGTATTATTGCCATTAACTATCGCCCCCAAATTTACTATAGATTTACCTATATAAAGATTATATAACTTTTTTATATAAATTTCCACTATATTTGTTATATTTGTAATATTCGAAATAAATGTATTTATAATACAACTAGACTATAAATTTAGTTAGATATAAATTAATTATTTGAGTCCCAAAAAACACAGAAATTATTGCACCAATGCCTAAATAAGGTCCAAAAGCTATTTCTGCTTTTCTGTCTTTTAATTTAAGTAACAATATAATTCCAGAAACAATTCCACCTAAAATAATAGCTGAAAAAAGCATAAATATTGTTCCTTTTAATCCTAGGAACAAACCACCAACTAACGAAATTTCTATATCACCTTCACCCATGCCTCTTGTAATAACCACTATAAGCCAAATAAATACAAAACCCAAAAGACCACCTAGTATGTTATCTAAAGGAAAGGATTTATTAATAACCCAATCACATACAATAAAAACAATACCTGCTGTCACTCCAAAAATAGTAGTTTGTATATATACATATTTTGTTTTAAAATCAATTACACCAATAACTATCATTAAAGAGCATAATATCATGTACTTAATGCAATCTAGACTTAAAGCATACTTATAATATAGGGCTATATACATTAAACCGTTTGCAATTTCAATTATGGGATATTGAAGTGATATCCTATCACCACATTTTCTGCACTTACCATGCAATATTATGTAACTAACTACAGGCACCAAATCATACCATTTAAGTTCGTATCCACATTTCATACAATGAGAACCTGGAAACGCTATAGATTCTTCTCTGGGAATCCTAAATATGCAAACATTTAAAAAACTTCCAATTACTAATCCTAGTAACAAAATTAACAAATATTCCATAAATTCCACTCCTTGCTTATATCATTGTAATTGATATCATAGTAAAAATCAACCTTTTTTATAATATTTATGTATATATATTTGTTTTCAATTTCTTCCTTTTTTATTGTAAATTTATTAAAAGATAATTATATTGTTTTAATTTGTAATTTGTTGTATTTTAATATTATATAGGGGGGATTTCTTTATGAAAAATCGTAACATTACATGTAATTACAAAAATTTCTTTAAAAAATTGTTTTATGCTTTACTTATAACACTTATATTTGTTCCAATACTTCAAATACCCATATACTATATCTCTAATTTTGATTGGTATCTTAATTATAATTTATTTATAGCGTCAATTGCACAAATCTCCTTAATTTGTCTTATTATTTTTATTTTATATAATACATATAAAGACAAAAAATTTATTTTTAATTGTATAAAAAATAACAAATCTCTAATATTTTTAACACTTTTTCTAATTTGTGTATTTATATCCTCAATTTTATCAAAAGATTTATCCTTAGCTTTTCATGGCTCTGATTACCGTCATGAAGGGTTCTTTATGTATATTTATTATACAGTTTTCTTTTTAATAAGTTTATCTATTAAAGATTATAAAAAAAAATTAAACTTAGCTAAAATAATTTCTATATGTGCAACTTTAATATCAATTATGGTAATTTATCAATATATTAATCCTTTTAATGGTAGATATGTATCTACTAATTTAACTGGTGTATTTTTTCATTTTAATCATCTTGGATACTATTTTTCAATTTCTACAATTGTAACTTCTGTATTAATTGTTATAAATAATGACACAAAAAAATCTATATTTTATTCAATATTAATGACAATACAAGTTTCAGCCCTTGTAATTAATGATACCTTTGGGGCATATCTTGCTATTTTAATTTCACTATTTTTATTAATATTGATATTTAAACTTAATAAAGATTTTATAAATACTTGTGAAAGCAATTTTATTATATTTATACCAATTTTAATTTTTATTGTAGTTACAGTATTTTTTAATATATTAGGCATTG
This sequence comes from Clostridium sp. HCP1S3_C6, assembly GCF_052066735.1. Lineage (NCBI taxonomy): Bacteria > Bacillati > Bacillota > Clostridia > Eubacteriales > Clostridiaceae > Clostridium > Clostridium sp. HCP1S3_C6. The sequence continues at coordinate 15,646 of NZ_JBQHRN010000008.1, read as the reverse complement.
GTCATTTTGTAGATAACTTTTCTAGTTTATTTTCAGATATAAATTCACTATTTTCGAAAATATTTGGATTTAACACTTCATCTTATAAAAAAAATGAAGAAAGTACAGGAACTGCTAGAATAGAACTGTGGAAAGCTGCTATAAAATTTTCACTAAATAACCCTATATTAGGTTCAGGTCTTGAACAACTTGCACCTTACTATAAAAATTTAGGATTTATTCAAACAAAACCAGCTAATGAATATATTTATATATTAGCCTCATCTGGTTTTCCAGCATTTATATTTTATATTACATGGCTTGTAAAAATATTAGCTAGTAAATTAAAAAAATTAACTCAATTATCTAATATAGAACTTCTTGGATTTTTATGTTCACTAAGCTATTTAATATCAGCATTTTTTGGTAATTCGACATTTTATATAACACCGTATTTTTTAATGTTTTTAGCTTTTATTTAAAAAAAATGTGACCTAGGCCACATTTTTTTAACTTATTATACTTTATTGTGCTGATGTAATCATATTTCCAAGAGCTTCACCAAAGGAAGAATAATCTTCTGGAGTATATACATTTTTTACTGTTCCATTACAATCAAGCTTTTCTTTTTTAAATGTAAAAGTTTTTTCGTTTTTTTCAGTTGAAGGTTCAGCATTTTCAAAGGCTGATACAAGCTTATCTATATAAGTTGACACAAGCTTTTGATTAATTTCTTTCTGACTTTTTAAATTCATTGCAAGTACTTCATTTGCTGCTTCATTTGCTGCATTTTCATCTAATGTATTTATATCAGCATAAGTAGTTGATACCTTAACTGTACAAGAATCTTTATCTTCTGATTCTATTGTAATTTCAGAACTTAACTTTTTAAATAAATCCAGCTCAGCATTTACAATTCTATTCAGATCCTCATCAGATATAGTAAGAGAAGATTTAGTAAAATTCAATTTAGTTTGACTTTTTATTTCATCTTTATATGTTTCAATAGCCTTTTGACCATTTTCATCAGTTATTCCAATTTTTTTTATTTCTGAAAGGTCTTGCTTTACAAACATATTGTAAAATGCATTAGCAACTTTATCTCCCTTAACTGTTTCTGTACCACACCCCATAAATGACATACACATAAGTATTGCCATACAAAGTGGTAAAATAATTTTACTTTTAATTTTTTTCATTTTTATCCCCCTAATAATATTTATGCAATCTATGCTAGACTATCATATTATTGTTAAAATTTCAACAAAAATATACATTTTTTATTCTTCTAACATTTCACAGTTTCCATTATCATCATTATATATAACTTTAACTGCATACCCCATAATTATCCAAAATACTGGTGCTACCATAATAACACTTATGTTAAAGAAAGCTTGTGATAAATACATTAATATTGTAAGAAATAATATTACCTTCTTATCATTTTTTCTTTCCTTAAATAATTTAAATAATATCATTCCTACTAAAACTAAATAAGCTATAAGAGTAAATATACTGCAACTTGTTGCATATTCTAAATATTCATTATGTGCTTTATCTATTCCTTCATTATATAATTTGACATGATTATAATATTCACTACTATAATCTCTCTTTAATCTTTGTCCTAATGTATCTGGTCCTTCACCTAAAAGAGGTTTATCTAAAAATGCCTTAAAGGTTATCTTTAATATATTGGCTCTAGAAGAAAATGACCCCAAAAGTTTTATACTGCTATTAGATTCTTCATTATTGTTTGTTTGTTCATTAGACAAGCTGCTATTATCTGATTCAATTTTATCTTGATTATTATTAGTATTCTCATCATTACTGCTTTCTTCATTAGAGCTCTTGCTCTCTTCTTGTACATTTTCTGTAACTTCTGAAGATTCTGTATTGGTTCTTTCAAAAATGTTACTTAGTTTTGCCCTACCGTATATCATTCCATCTGTTGCTACATCTAATGAAAAAGCAAGTATTGCAAAAGTAACAAACACAATTCCAGCTCTTATGAGTTTTTCCTTACTTTTAATAATAAATATTAATGCAACCACTGCAACTAATACAAAAGTAATCCATCCCCCTCTAGTTCTTGCTGCTAAAAATCCAAGGAAAATAATGCCTGAATATAAAAGATATATTAATTTTTTTCTATAAATATAAAGTCCTAAAGCAATTACAAGAAACATACTTAAATAGGAGGAAACAAAATTGCTATTTCCTATAGTAGCTATAGACGTGTCCGGAGTTACTATCTTACCATATAAATACTCTTGAAGAGGATCTATTTTAAACATCTGTAATATAGTATAACAAGACATAAGACTTGCTGCTATAAGCATTACGTTTATTGTTCTTTTATCTACAGAAAAAAATGATGATGCAGCAATAAATAATATTATGTATACAAAAAACATTACACAGCCTTCTCTTCTTTCAATACTTCCCCAGATAGCTGTAGAAGAAAAGCTAGAAAAAATTGCTGATATACAAATGGTTCCTAAAAAAATCAGTGCCACTTCAATTTCTCGCCTTATTTTTATTCTTTTTGAAAACATCATAGCTACAAATATAATAAAAGCAGCTGCATAAAGTAATGTTACCTTTGCATCTATGTAATATCTTTGACCATACTTTATTACTACAAATGGAACTACAATCATAACCACTAATAATAATGATTGTATAAAATCATATATGGTGTTTTGTGTTGTTTCTAAGTTTATATAATTTTTAACTTTGCAAATAGCACTAGCTTTATTATCTTTTTTTTCATCAACACTTTGATTATCTTCATTTTTGTTTATTTTCGTCATAATTTCATCTCCTTTAGATGTGTCACAAAATAAGGCTACACCCTAGTAGCCTTCTACACATCTAGTAGCCTTATTTTTTTATATTCTTTAAAAATCTTTCAATTCTCTTTAAAGCTTCCATTAAACTTTCCATTGATGATGCATAACAAGCCCTTATATAACCTTCACCACATTCACCAAAGGCATTTCCTGGAACAACAAGAACTTTTTCTTCTTTAAGAAGTCTTTCGCAAAATTCATCAGAAGAAATACCTGTAGATTTAATGGAAGGAAACATATAAAAGGCACCTTTAGGTTCAAAACACTCAAGCCCCATTTTTCTAAATCCATTAAGAAGAACTCTTCTTCTTCTATTATATTCTCTTATCATTTTAGCAATATCATCATCACAATGTTCCTTTAAGGCTTCAATAGCCGCATATTGTGCTGTTGTCGGTGCACACATTATTGCATATTGATGTATTTTTTTCATTTGACTAATTAAAACTGAATTGCCACAAATATATCCAAGTCTCCAGCCTGTCATAGCATATGCCTTTGAAAATCCATTTACTACTAAAGTTTTTTCCTTAATCTCATCAAAACTTGCAATAGACACATGCTTATTATCATAAGTTAATTCTGCATATATTTCATCTGAAATTATTATTACATCCTTATTTTTTAACACATTTACTATTGGTTTAAGTTCTTCTTTTGTCATTATGGCACCAGTGGGATTGTTAGGAAATGGTATAATAACTACTTTTGTTTTTTCAGTTATTGCTTTTTCCAAATCTTCTGCAGTTAATTTAAAATCATTTTCTGCTTTTAAATTAATTATTTTAGGTTTAGCCCCTGTAAAGCTTGTACAACCTTTATATGCAACAAAGCTTGGTTCTGGCACAAGCACCTCGTCACCTGGTCCTACTAATGCTCTTAAAGCTATATCAATTCCTTCGCTTCCACCTACTGTGACTATTATTTCATCCTTTGGATTATAACTTAAATCAAATCTTCTTTTTAAATATCTTGATATTCTTTGTCTAAGTTCTACAAATCCAGCATTAGAAGAATAATGTGTATGTCCTTTTTCTAAAGAATATATTCCAGCTTCAGTTATATTCCAAGGTGTTAAAAAATCAGGTTCTCCAACACCTAAGGATATAACATCATCCATTTCATTTACAATGTCAAAATATTTTCTTATTCCTGAAGGAGGCATATTTTTAACATTATCATTTATCATGTTTTCTAAAATCATACAAAAATAGCCTCCATATCTGGTTTCTTTTCTTCTTTAAATACTCTTCCATGATCCTTATATTTTTTTAGAACAAAATGTGTTGCAGTACCTGTTACATATTCTTGGCATGCAAGACTTCCAGATACAAATAATGCCACTTCTTTCATTGATTTTCCTTCTACTATTACAGTTAAATCAAATCCTCCTGAAGACATTAAATAGCATGCCTTTACTTTATCAAATTTATATATTCTTTCTGCAACCTTATCAAAACCAACACCTCTTTGTGGTGTGATTTTAACCTCTATTAAAGCTGTTACAGTTTCTTTTCCTGTATTTTCCCAATTTATTAAAGAAGTATATCCAGCTATTATATTACTCTTTTCATATTCATCTATAGCTTTTCTAACTTCCTCTTTTGTTTTTCCAACCATTAATGCTATTTCTTCATCTGTATATCTACTATTTTGTTCAAGAATTTCAAGAATTTCCTCCATAATCTCTCACCTCATATAATTTCTATTTTATGATAATTTATTTTCTTTAATATAATCAGCCAACTTTGTAAATGCCTGTAATGACTTTTCTATCTTATTATAAGATATACAGTATGATATTCTTACAAAACCACTACATCCAAAAGAACTTCCAGGCACAAGAAGTAAATTAAACTTCTTTGCTATTTCACAGAACTTTACATCATCACTTATTAGCGCTTTAGGAAATAAATAAAATGCTCCCTCAGGTTTTACACACTCAAAACCAATAGATATTAAATGATTATATAAAAGATCCCTATTTTTCTTATATATATTAACATCTACTTCCGCACCTAAAGTCTTACCAATAACTCTTTGAAACAATGAAGGTGCATTTACAAAACCAAGTATTCTATTTGCAACATTTAATGCTGATACAACATCTTCAAAATCCTTCATTTCATTATTTACTACAATATATCCTATTCTTTCACCAGGTAATGATAATGATTTACTGTAAGAATAGCCTATAAAAGTATTTTCATAATAGTCAAGTAAATTAGTAACCTTTGCCCCATCGTATACTATTTCCCTATAAGGTTCATCAGATATTAAATAAATATCTGTGTTAAATTCCTTTTGTTTTTCTTTTAATATATCTGTCATCTTTTTAATTGATTCCTGTGTATATACAACACCTGTTGGATTGTTAGGATTATTTATTATTAGTGCTCTTGTATTTTTATTTATAGCTTTTTCAAGTTTATACATATCTGGCTGGAATGTTTTTGTATCAGCTTTAACTGCTACAATTTTTCCATCGTAATTTGCTACATAATTATTATATTCTCCAAAATATGGGGCTATTACAATTACCTCTTCTCCTGGATTTAATATGCTTTTTAATATTACATTTAATCCACCGGCTGCACCGCATGTCATAACTATATTTTCAATTGACAAATTGTTATTATTTTTCTTATTTAAAAATTCTGCTATATTTTGTCTTACATCCTCATAACCAGCATTATTCATATATCCATGTACTAAATTTTGATCTTCATTATTTACAATATCAATTATTGCTTCCTTAACTTCATCTGGAGGATAAACATTAGGATTACCTATACTAAAGTCAAACACATTTTCTTCCCCATATATATCTGATAAACGTTTTCCCTCTTCAAACATCGCCCTAATAACAGAACTGTTTTTTACTAAAGCCTCCATCTTCTTTGATATCATGCTATTTCCCTTCCTTCATAAAATATATTAAAATTAATTATATATAAAAAAATATATAATTAAAGAATTATAAAAATTACAACACTTTAATTATATATTTAATTAACTTTACTGTAAATTATTTTAAAAAGTATTTTATTCTATTTTTACTACTTTTATTTTATTATTATTTATACCATGAATTTCTATACCAGCTTCTATTAATGCTTTTATTTTTTTTATATGATCTTTCTTTATTATTTCTCCACTTGAAACAAGTGGAATTCCTGGTGGATAAGGCACTATATTTTCTTTTAATATTCTTCCTTCACTTTTATCAAGTTCACATTTCTCTTCTTCAAATTTAAATACTTCAAAGGGTTCTAATGCTTTATCATGATTATCTATTATTACATTTTCAATTGTCTGATGCATTTTTAAAGTTTCAATATCAAGATCTTTTATAGCTATAATAAGTTTTTCTATTCCTTCATCCCAGTTAGATGGAGAAAGAATCAATACTACTCCTCCATAAAAGCTCATTTCACATTGAATACCTTTAGATTTTAAATATTGAAGAAGCTTTTCACCACTATAACCCTCTCTTAAAACTAATACATATCTTGTTTTATCTATAGTATATCCAGCCGGAAGGTCTTCCTCAGATAAAACTTTAACCTTATTAAAACTATTAATTACTTTTTTCTTTTCCTCTGAATTCGTTATTAACTTATCATAATCAGTTTTGCCATACATTTCTAAATAGTATCTTGAATAATCTAAAGAAGCCATTATTAAATATGATGGAGATGTAGTCATAAATGCACTAACATAAAATTCTATATCATTTGAATCATCATTAACAAGCAAATAAGAACCTCCTGTTAATGCAGGAAGTGTCTTATGAGCACTAACTACTGTATAATCAGCAATAGATGCCATATTTTTAGGCAATTTACTGCTTACTCCAAAATGAGCTCCATGAGCTTCATCTATAATAACTTTAAGTCCTTTTTTTCTTAAATCTTTTATTGTGTCCTGAATATCATAACATATTCCATAATAATTAGGATATGTAAGTATTATTCCTTTAGGATCTTTAGCTTTTTTATATGCTTCATAAATATTACTTTCATTAGGAGGTAAAAAAAGTCCACCTTTTTCAAATATCCATGGTTCTATGTATGTAACCTTAAGTTTTCTTAATATAATAGCATTATAAATAGATTTATGGCAATTTCTTTCTACTAAAATTTCATCTCCTTCTTTAAAAGCAGAAAATATTGCAGCTAAATTACCATTTGTACTTCCATTAACTAAGAAAAATGCTTTTTTAACCTTATAAAGATTAGCCAAATGTTCTTGTGCTTCTTTTATTACTCCTTGCGGATGATGAAGATTATCTAAAGGATCAACCTCAGTAATATCTAAACTGCCCATATTTTCTTTAAATTCTTTTCCAATATCATCACGCAAAAATGCCTTTCCGCATTTATTTCCTGGCATAGAAAATATAGTATTATTTTCCTTACTATATTCAAGTAATGCATTTAAAAGTGGAAGCTTTTTTCTCATAAACTGCACCCCCTATTTACAAATAATCTTTTGTATTTCATATTTACCCACTAAAAGTTTTATTGTATTTTTAATTTCCTCTATGCTAAATACTTCATTGTCATCATTAGTAAAACTACACATGTATTCATTTTTAAACATAACATTGTTTGTCGAAAGACTTTTAGCCAAATTAATGCTTTTTTCTTCCATAAACATTCTCTTTAGATTAATTTTTTTTATTACCTTAGAAATAAAATTATTATCTATTTTTTCTATATAAGTATCTATATTTTTTATTATTTCTTGTACATACTTAATTGCTCTATCTATATTTTTATTAGATGTATTAAAGGTAATTTTGTAAAGTTTTATATTTTTTTCATAGGATACATTTGTAATTACATCATATACAAGACTATTTTTAGTTCTTAAACAATCAAATAATATTGAATTAACACCTTTTCCAAATAACTCATCAAATATAATTATATTTTTTAATTCTCTTTCAGAAAAATCTGTAAGTGAAAAAATTATTTCCGCTCTAGATACAGATATTCCATACTTATAATTAGTGTAAATCTTTTCACTTAATTTTTCTACACATTCATTAATTGTTATTAATTTATTTACTTTCCATTTACTAAAGCAATCATTTATTATTTTTACAACTTTATCAAATTCTATACTTGACACAACAGCTATAGTAGTATTGTTTGGGCAATAATACTTACTATAAAATTCTTTTACATCTTCTACAGTCATATTATCTAATGATTCTTTTGTTCCTATAATAGGATTTTTAAGCCTTCCTTTAAATGCATTAAAAAAAAGCTTATCTTCTGTATACTGTTCTAAATCACTATTCCATTCACTAAGTTCTTGTTTTATAACTTCAATTTCTTCATTAAATCCAACCTCAGTAAATGCAGGATTTATTAATATATCAGAAAATAATTCCATTGATTTATTAAAATCTTCTTCTAAAAGACTTCCATAATATATAACATAAGGATAATTAGTCATAGCATTTTGAAATGCAAAAATTTCAGATAACTGTTTATTTATTTGGTTTTCTGTTAGTTTAAATGTTCCTTTATATACCATATGTTCTGTAGCATGAGCTACACCAAACATATTTTTTTCAGCGCAAGCACCTGCCTCAAGTGCTATAGATACTGATGTTATTTTTGATTGTCTTTTTTCATATATTAAAGTTAATCCATTATCAAATACATATTTCATTTTTCTATTCCTTTTCATAAAAAAAGAAAAGCACTAGGCTTTTCTTTATATTTTATTTATTTAAATCAATTGCTTTTAATGCAATAGCACATTCAATTCTCTTCTTTTGCATTATACATCCAATTTCATAAGGTTCTCTCATATCACCATTAAAATTAAAATTATTAGCTTGGCATCCACCACTACAATAGAACTTAGCCCAGCAATCTCTACATTTAGGTTTATTATATATATTAGCTTCTTTAAACTTTCTACTAAGTTCAGTATCAAAAGAATCATCATATATTGAACCTAATTTAAAATCTTCATTTCCAACAAATTGATGACATGGATAAACATCACCTTGTGGTGTAATTGCTACATATTCAAATCCAGAGCCACAACCTGATATTCTCTTATATACACAAGGACCACCTTGAAGATCTATATTAAAATGATAGAAGGTAAATTCATCTCCTTCTTTTTTTCTTCTTGCCATTTCTTCATATAACTTATCATAATTTGCAAAAATTTCAGGTAAATCTTCTTTTCTAATTGCAAGAGGATGTCCATCTTCTAAAACAACTGGTTCAATTGATATTTGCCTAAATCCTTCATTAATCATTGCCATTACATCTTCATAAAAATCAGTATTATTTCTTGTAAAAGTACCTCTTACATAAAATGTTTTTCCTTTGCTTCTTTTTGAAATCATCTTTTTAATTTTAGGTACAATATCGTCATAAGAACCACTTCCATTAGGTTTAACCCTAACTTTATCATTTACTTCTTTTCTACCATCTAATGAAAGAATAATATTTACCATTTCTTTATCTAAGTATTCCATCATTTCATCAGTTAATAAGGTAACATTAGTAGTCATAGTAAATCTTATACTCTTGCCCCATTTTTCTTCATTATCTCTAGCATATTTAACTATCTTTTTAATAGTTTCCATCATTAATGTTGGCTCACCGCCAAATAAATCTATTTCAATATTTTTTCTAGGACCACTTCTTTTTACTACATAATCAATTGCTTTTTTAGCAGTTTCATATGACATCATTCCCTTATGTCCATGATATTCACCTTCATCAGCAAAACAATATTTACACCTTAAATTACAATCATGTATTATATTAAGACAAAGGGCTTTAATATAATCTCTATCATCCATAGAACTTTTTGCAATTTCTTCATATTGATCTTCTGAATATAGTACTCCTTCTTCTGCTAACTCTTGAATTTCATCATATGCTTCAGAAAGTTCATCTTTATCATATTTATTTCCTAAAGCTTTCATAACCTCAGCTTTTGGTCTTATTTTTTCATCTTCTAATATATCATAAACAAGTTCATCTACTACATGAACCGCTCCTGTATTAACATCTAATACAAAATAATTATCACCTTGTTTAAATTTATGTATTAATGACACTTTTTTTATTCCCTCCATAATTTTAAATAAGCAGTAACATTTATAGTTACTGCTTATTTAAGCTTTGATTAGTTTTCGCACTGTAAGTTTGCTACTGTGCAAGAAGTCTTGCAAGCAGATTGGCAAGAGTTAGCGCATTCTTTACATCCTGGTTTACATAAACTGTTTTTGATGTTTGTTTTATTAATTGTTTTTATATGTTTCATGATATCTTCTCCTATCATCTAAACTTTCATATGAATTATACCACATTAATGAAATTTATTAAAGTAGAAGTTTAATTTCACATTCTTATACATAAGCATGTATATATTTATAAAAATATAAAGGTCACAAGGAACCTTTATATAATAGTTTAATTATCGTCTATTTTGTTCTTTTTTAACTCTTCTACATTCAGGACATCTTACTGGATCATTTGTAAAACCTTTTTCCTTATAAAATTCCTGCTCACCAACAGAAAATACAAATTCCTTACCACAATCTTTACACTTAATAGTTTTATCTTCCATTAAAAAAGGCCTCCTTGATATTTAAAAAAAGTAAATTTCTTTCACTAATATTATTAACCGTTCAAAAAATTTTATACTATTATTTTTTATTTTATTGGTAATTCAACACTAAATTTAGTTAAATTATTTTCACTTTGTACATATATTTTACCTTTATATCTTGTAACAATAGATTTTGCAATTGAAAGGCCAAGACCATATCCTCCTCTTTCTCTTTCTCTTGATTTATCTACCCTATAAAATCTTTCAAAGATTTTGTCTATATCTTCTTTAGGAATTGTCTCACCAGTATTTTGCACACTTATACACATTCTTTGTTTAATTTCTTCTAATTTTACTCTTACAATTGTATTTTTAAAAGAATGCTTTATAGCATTATCTACAAGTATACCTATAAGCTGATTAATTGCTTCCTTATCCCCATAAAAATTTATTTTTTCATCAATATCACATTTAAGTTCTAAATTATTTTCATATGCAATAGCTTCAAAAGACAATATTTGATTCATTATAGAATCACCTACATTAAATAATGATTCCTTGCCAAGTACTTCATTATTATCAGACTTAGCCAAATATAGTAAATTAGAAACAAGTTTTGACATTCTATCAGTTTGAAATGATATATAATTAAACCATTTTTCTTGATTTTTAATTGTATCATTTTCATTAGCTTTTAATACATCAATATTTGTTTTAATTACTGCTAAAGGAGTTTTAAGTTCATGAGATGCATCACCTATAAACCTCTTTTGAGAATTGTAAGCAGCTTCTACAGGCTTTATTGATTTTCTTGCTATAATAACACTTAATGCAAATAATATTACTAGACTTATAACACCAATTATAATAAACTCCACTATAAGTTTATTTAAATATGAATTATAGCTATTACACTCTTGAAAAACAATATCTGTTCCAAAAGGAGTCTTTCTAAAAGCATAAACATAATTATTATCAGAATATTTTAAAAATAGGCATTACCATCTTCAAATTCTAATTTGTAACCAACATTTCTTAATACATCAAGCCCATTCATTTTGGGAATCATTATATCAAGTATAACAATATCGTAAATATCTGATAATATATAAAAAAATTCCCCAAAACAATAAGTTTTGGGGAACTTTTTATGTGAAAATTATTTAATTACTCTAACTCTTAAAACACCATCTATAGCTTTTATTTTATTTACTACATCTTCTGATGGAGCTTGTCCTAAATCTAATAATGAATATGCATAATCATTTTTGCTCTTATTAATCATGTCAGAAATATTTATTCCTTCATTGGCAAATAATGAAGTAAATTGACCAAGCATATTTGGAATATTTTTATGATGAATTGCTATACGAGCTACGTTTTGGCAAACACCCATATCACAAGCAGGATAATTTACTGAATTTTTAATATTACCATTTTCAATATAATCCATTAATTCATTTACAGCCATTACTGCACAATTATCTTCAGATTCTGCAGTTGAAGCACCTAAATGAGGAATTGTTATAGTATTGTTTGCTTTTGCAATTTTATCATCTGGGAAATCAGTTACATATTTTGATACTTTACCACTTTCAAGTGCTGCTATCATATCATCATCATTAACTAATTCGCCTCTTGCAAAATTTAATACTTTAACTCCATCTTTCATTAAAGCAATTGCATCTTTATTAATCATATACTTAGTAGATTCCATATATGGAACATGTATTGTAATAAAATCACATTCCTTATAAATATCTTCTACATTTGATATGTGTTTTATATGCTTAGATAAATTCCATGCTGAATTTACTGATAAATATGGGTCATATCCATATACATCCATACCTAATCTATTAGCAACATTAGCAACTTTAACACCTATTGCACCAAGTCCAATAACTCCTAATTTTTTGCCCATTATTTCAGACCCTGCAAATTGTTTCTTTTGCTTTTCTACAAGTTTCTTAAGATTTGGATCATCTTTTGTAGATTTTACCCAATTATATCCTCCAATATAATCTCTTGATGCAAGTAAAAGTCCAGCTATTACAGCTTCCTTAACACCATTTGCATTAGCACCTGGTGTATTAAATACTACTATACCTTTATCTGCACACTTATCTAAAGGAATATTGTTTACTCCAGCTCCAGCTCTTCCTACTGCAAGTAGAGATTCTGGCAAATCTAAATCATGCATTGCAGCACTTCTAACTAAAACTGCTTCTGCTTCCTCAAATTTATCTGTAATTTCATAATTACTCTTTAAAAGATTTGTTCCAACTTTTGAAATTGGATTTAAGCAATTAATTTTAGTCATATTTACGCCTCCGTTTAATATTAGTTTTCAGCTTCGAATTTTTTCATAAATTCAACTAATTTTTCTACACCTTCAATTGGCATAGCATTGTATATGCTAGCTCTCATTCCACCAACAGTTCTGTGTCCTTTAATGTTAACAAAACCAGCAGCAGCAGCTTCTTTTACAAATTTAGCATCTAAATCTTTATCTCCAGTAACAAATGGTACATTCATTAATGAACGGTCTTTTGGAACTACTGTTCCCTTAAATAATTTACTAGAATCTAAGAAATCATAAAGAATTTTTGCCTTCTTTTCATTTCTTTCCTTCATAGCTTCAAGACCACCTTGTTTCTTTAACCATTTAAATACTTTACCACAAATGTATATTCCGTAAGCTGGTGGTGTATTATACAATGATTTAGCATCTGCATGAGTCTTATAAGTTAACATTGTTGGAGTTCCTTCAAGAACATCTTCTGTTATTAAATCTTCTCTTATAATACATACAACAACACCTGCTGGTCCAACATTTTTTTGAACTCCAAAGTATATCATTCCATATTTAGATACATCAACTGGTTGAGATAATATATCTGATGACATATCAGCAACTAATATCTTACCTTTTGTATTTGGTTCAGTTTTATATGTTGTACCATAAATTGTATTATTGTGACAGATATAAACATAATCAGCATCTTCTGATATTGGTAAATCTGAACAATCAGGAATATAAGTAAATGTTTTATCTTCTGAAGATGCAATAGCATTTACCTTACCATATTTCTTAGCTTCATTATAAGCCTTTTTAGCCCATTGACCTGTGATAATATAATCTGCAACTCTATTTTTCATTAAATTCATTGGAATCATTGCAAATTGTTGAGATGCTCCACCTTGTAAAAATAATACTTTATAATTATCAGGTATCTTCATTAAATCTCTTAAATCTTGTTCTGCTGTTTCAATTATTTCTTTGAATGCATCAGATCTATGACTCATCTCCATAACTGACATTCCTGTGCCATTATAATCTAACATTTCTGCTGCAGCTTCTTTTAAAACCTCTTCTGGTAAAACTGCTGGACCTGCTGAAAAATTGTAAACTCTTCCCACTTTATTGTGCCCCCTTAAAAATTTATGTTCTTATTTTTTATTTGTACTTAAATGTAATTTTAACTCTTTGTTAAATTTTAGTCAACTATTTATTATTATTCAAATTTACCAATTCAAATTAATATAAATATCCTTTCTTATATAGAAGTTCAGCCATAAGAACAGCTCCACCAGCTGCACCTCTTAGAGTATTATGTGCTAATCCTACAAATTTGTAATCAAATAATGTATCTTCTCTTAGTCTTCCTGCTGTAATTCCCATTCCTTTTTCAATGTCTCTATCTAACTTAGCTTGTGGCCTATTTTCCTCTTCAAAGTATGTTATAAACTGTTTTGGTGCTAAAGGTAAACCTAATTCTTGAGGAACTGTTTTAAAGTTCTTCCATTTTTCAAGTATTTGTTCTTTAGTTGGTTTTTTATCAAAAGATACAAAAACAGCTGCTGTGTGACCATCTGATACTGGAACTCTTAAACATTGTGATGTAATAACTACATCATCAGCAAGCTTAATTTCGTCTCCTTCAACTTTACCCCACACTTTTAATGGTTCAACTTCACTCTTTGTTTCTTCTCCACCTATAAATGGTATTATGTTATCTTCCATTTCAGGCCAATCCTTAAATGTCTTTCCTGCACCAGAAATAGCTTGATATGTGCAAACTAAAACCTTAGTTGGCTTATATTCAAGTAATGCAGTTAATTGTGGAACATAACATTGTATTGAACAATTTGGCTTTGTAGCTATAAATCCTTTTTTAGTTCCAAGTCTCTTCTTTTGTGATTCGATAACTTTTAAATGATCAGAATTAATTTCTGGTATAATTACTGGTACGTCTTTTGTCATTCTATGTGCTGAATTATTTGAAACAACTGGCACTTCTGCTTTAGCATAAGCTTCTTCTATTTTTTTAATTTCTTCTTTGTCCATATTTACTGCACAAAATACGAAATCCACATCATCTTTTATATCATCTATATTATGTAAATCTCTTATAACCATTTTCTTTGTATATTCAGGCATTGGTGTTTTTAATTTCCACTTTGGTCCTGCTACATCCTCATATATTTTACCAGCACTTCTTGAACTTGCTCCAAGTACTGTAACATCAAAATATGGATGTGAATCTAATAATGTAACTAATCTTTGCCCAACAAAGCCTGTAGCTCCAAGAACCCCAACTCTTAATTTTTTTTCCATATACAATCCTCCTAGAATTTTATTAAAACAATTTTTTATATATAATAAAAGCCTTGGTTATATCCAAGGCTATTAAATTACATAATATAATATTACATATTTATTAGTAAACTCGGATAGCACCCCACATTATTGTGACAGTTATACATATATTTTATGTATACCCAGAATAAAATATTAAAGCTTTAATCTTATCCTTCGGCAATATTTCCTTTCATATTATTTCATCACTGCTTTGCTCCATAATACTACTATTAAATAATGCACCTCTATCTCTTATTTTTTGCACCTTTTTATCATACTCTTTTTTTTTACAAAAATCAATATAATTGTGAAAATTTAATTAATTTTTCTATGATACCATTTACATTTTTAACATATAGATTTATAATGCAATTTTTATAAAAAAATAAGACATAAACAATAGTCTATGTCTTACATAATCTTACCTGGCAACGTCCTACCCTCCCACACAGTTCCCCATGCAGTACTATCGGCGCTATAGAGCTTAACTGTCCTGTTCGGAATGGAAAGGAGTGTTTCCTCTACGCCATAATCACCAGATTTATCAATGCTTTGCATTGTTGAA